>JBGSIR010000037.1:0-4968 GCA_041742415.1 Fimbriimonadaceae bacterium
CCCTCGCCATCCTCATGGCCATCGCGCTCAGCGAGCTGGCCAGCAACACCGCCTCGGCCTCCACAGTGGTGCCGGTGGTCATCGCCCTCAGCGAAGGCGCCGGAGTCTCCCCCCTCGCCCCAGCCCTCGGCGCCATCATCGGCGCCAACCTCGGCTTCATGCTCCCCATCAGCACCGCGCCCAACGCCATCGTCTACTCCAGCGGCCTCCTGCCCGCGAAGGTGATGATGCGGGCCGGCTTCGTCTACGACCTCGCCGGGTTCGCGGTGACTTGGGTTTGCCTGAGGGTGTTTTTGCCGATGATGGGGCTGGCTTAAACCGCCGGAGCCACTTCGCCGCGGCATTCGCCGAAGCCGATGCGGAAGCCGTCGCCTTCGGCGTAGCCCTTCAGGATCACCACGTCGCCGTCTTCCAGGAAGGTGCGCGTTTCTTCGCCGACCTTAAGGGGCTCAGCGCCGCGCCAGCTCAGCTCCAGAAGGGAGCCGCGCTCGTGGGGTTCGGGGCCGCTGATGGTGCCGCTGGCCATGAGGTCGCCGAATTCGATGGGGGTGCCGTTCGAGGTTTGGTGGGCGATCTGTTGGCTCATTGACCAATAGAGGTGCTTGGTGTTCGACCGGGCAATGACCTGCGGCGAGGACATGGCGGGGGTCTGCAGGAGCACTTCCAGCTCGATGTTGAAGTGCTGCAGGCCCTGGCGGCGGATGTGGTGGAGGACGGGCGGGTTCTGCTCCATGCCTTCAATGCGGAAGGGGTCCAGGGCGTCGAGGGTCACGATCCAGGGGCTGATCTGGGTGGCAAAGCTCTTGGCGAGGAAGGGGCCGAGGGGCTGATACTCCCAGCGCTGCAGGTCGCGCGCGCTCCAGTCGTTGCAGAGCACGAGGCCGAGGATGTGGTCTTCGGCGGCCTTGCAGGTGATGCGGCGGCCCATGGGCTGGCCTTCGCCGATGTAATAGCCCATTTCCAGCTCAAAATCGAGCTCGCGGCAGGGGCCGAATTCGGGGGCCTCGGCGTCTTTGCCCATGGTCTGTCCCTTGGGGCGGATCACCTTTTCGCCGCTGACCACCACGGTGTTGGCGCGGCCATTGTAGCCCACGGGCAGGTGGCGGTAGTTGGGCAGCAGGGGCGCCATGTCGGGGCGGAACATGCGGCCGACGTTGCTGGCGTGGTGGATGCCGCTGTAGAAATCCACGAAGCTGGCGGGGGGAATCGGAACCTGCATCTGCACCTCGCTCATGGGGATGAGGGCCTTGCGGCGCAGGCGCTTGTCGTCGCGCAGGCTGTCGTTGTGGATGTCCAGAATCTCGGCGACGCGGCGGCGGAGGTCGGTGAGCGAGCCGTCGGGCAGGTCATAGAATCCGTTCAGCGCGGGGTAGGTGCCCTCGTCGATGAGCCCGGCCTCCAGCAGCTCCTGCAGCACCACCACCTGATTTCCGATGGCGGCCACCAGCCCCTCCTCGCGGTCCGGCAGCTTGGCGGTGCCAAAGGGGATGTTCTGGATGGGGAAGTCGGTCTCCTGCGCGCCCTCCACCCAAGTGCGGGCGTCGGCGGGGATGATGTGGCGGGCCATGACACCAGGCTACCCGTGCGCCGAGGGTCCTGCAGGCGCCCAGGGAATCGGGGAAGACTTTATATCTGTGCCGGGATCAATCTTTGCCGCTTTGGCCTTGGCCGCGTCGAGCCCGGTCATGCCCAAGCCGGCGCCCGCGCTGCCTCCTCCCGTTTCGCCTTTCGGCACCGAGCCCCTGCCCCCGGGCGGGGCGCAGCTCGGCATCGTCTTTCCGGTGATGGGAGGCCGGATGCGGCGGGCCGATTACAACGACCTGCGGGGGAACTACCGCCACACGGGCCAGGACATCCCCGCGCCTAAGATGACCCCGATCCTGGCCCCCTTTTCGGGCCGCATCAACATGAAGGTGGAGTCGTTTTGGATCACCGATCCTGGCGGGCTGCGGTGCCTGGGCACTCACCTCAACGACGACACTCCGGGCACGAACAACGGAAAGGGAGGCCGCGACTATATGTTCGCCCCGAACCTGCGGCCGGGCGACGAGGTGAGGGCGGGGCAGCTCATCGGCTATGTCGGCGACAGCGGCAACGCCACCGGCCCCCACCTCCATTTCGAGCTGCACGACAAGCAGGGGCTGATGAACCCGGTGCCCAGCCTCAAGGCCGCCACCCGCCTTTCCCGCCCAACGATGATTCTGAAAGACCGCCACGAGCGCCCCGCGCCGGGCCGAGAGCGGTTTGATCTCTGCCCGCGCGGATGGGATGCGGCATCAAGGACCCTGAAGGGCATCCTGGTCGGCCGGCAAAAGCCCGACGGAACGGCCAGCATCGAGACGCGCCCCACCTATGTCTGGATCAAGATTCCGGCCAGCCTCAACGACCAAGATCCCCTCATCACCGCCCAGCCGCCCGACCGGGTCATCACCGTTCACTTCCGCCGAAATGGGCGGCAGCTGATCGCCGAGCGGCTTGCATTCTCCAATGACTGATCCGGTAAAGCCAAAGTCAGCTTCCGCTTTTGTATGTTCTATGCATGATACAATCTTAACACAATCTTAACACAATCTTAACATTTTTGGCGTACTCTTTATCCATGAAGGGCGTTGTAGCTGGAATAGTCTTATGCCTCCCAATTGCGTTGCCCGCCTTCCTTGGGGCCGCGGGCTGGATTCCCCAGCAGTCGGCAGTCAACCACCTTAGGTTTCCGGATCCTCAAGAAGGGCTTTGCGTCAACTCACCGTTGTCCGGACGCTTTTTGGTCGTTGCCCCGTGGGCCTGTCTTGAACAGTGTTCCGAAGAGGGAGCCAGTCTCATTCAGCGGGCGGTTGCCTGTCGCGCTGGCTCCGAGAGACTCCTGGCCGGACCCAAGTCGGTCAAGATTCTGCGGGCATGGGGAATCGACGTCAGTCATGCCGTGATAGTGAGCGAGGAAGAAGCGGCTGTTCTTGCGGGCACGACTGCGGTTCGCCACATAAAATTGGATAGCGCTGGGTGCGTTCTGGAATCGAAGGAGACTGATCTTGGCTGATGCTGTCTCCTCCAAGCGTTCTCACCTCACGGGCTGGGAAGTCGCGCCTTTAGTCATCGCCGCACTGACTGGGGTGATGCTCTGTTTTGAGCTTTCGGACATTGCAGGATATTTAGCCTTCCATTTCGAGCCTCCATCGGATGGCGTTACGCCAGCCCGTCTTCGTCCGTTGGACCTTCAGCGCGATGTCGGCGCGGTTTTGGCTGCGGCTGTCGTCGCCCGCCTTGGCTTTTTCGGCTGGCACGGATTAGCATGTGTTGCTGCTTCGGTCATCGTCTACCTTCCAGTTGTCCGGGAGTTTTTGGGGGCCTTCCTCCGAAATGGATTCGTGGACCAATGGCGATACAGCATTGACAGTTGGGCGTGGCCGATGGTCATTGGCGCCCTCGTCGGCGCTTGGGTTGGTCTCATCTGCCGACGCTGGACAAGGCTGGGCCAGAGGGCGCCCATCATTACTGCCTGGTCCTTTGTCTTTGCCTTGTTTGCGGCGGGGTTGGCGGTTCTGTTCATAATCAAGGAAGGAACGTTTATGCCCGGTGGAGCAACTTTGGTAAGGCCGCTGACGGCCTTGGGAGTCGCCTCTGCCGCTTCGGGGCTGCTTGGATGGACTCAATGGCGGGGGCAAAATCTATGAAGAAGCGCGGTATTTCGCTGGTAGAAATTCTCGTTGTCATGGTCATTTTGGGCTTGCTGATGGGAATCCTCCTTCCGGGCTTTCGGACGGCGGCCTATCGTGCCTATCAGACGGACTCATTCGCGAACATTCGTGGACTGTATGTGGCGACTCAACTTTATCAGCAGGACCACGGGGACTGGTGCTTTTCAAATGAGCGCTACTGTTACGTCGAGACGAGATACTATGATGGCCCAATGGCCAGCAAAGCGGCACGACCCTTGTGGGATTTTGCCGATCTCGAGACTGGTGAAAGAGTCAAGTGGATGCCGTATGACTTCTACGATGTCAATTTGGCTCCGGAGGCATGGCGAAACCCAACGGATGGTCTAGGCAAACTTCTTGGGCCAATGTTTGATTGGGAGTGCTTTGATCATCGTGGCCCGAATTGGCCGGTCGTGGTTGACCCATCTTTTGCCCAAGATACCGTTGCGCGAAAGGTGCGAGGGGAGACTTGGCTTTATGCTCGGTTGGATGGATCTTTGCACACTAGCAAGGTCAAAGAGACCAATCCAGAGCCTTGTCAGCAACAGTTTGGGCTTCGCCGCGGCCAATGGTCAGGCTTGCCCTGAAACAGGAGAAAGATCATGAAACCTTTCCGCCACTTCGCCGCAATGATCGCTATGTTGGCGATCACGGTCTGCGCTTTGGCTAGCAACTGGAATGCTGTCAACTGTCAGACCTACAATGCTACGAGCCTGGACTCTGTGCTGACTACGTACTATGGAGATTCGGAGACGGTAGAAGTCACCGTCAGTCCTGCTTCCGACTTCTGTGATCGGGTTCCGGTTGGTTCTCCTAGGATGATTGCCAAGTCATACTTCTGCGACAATTCGCTTGCGTGCGGATATGTGAATTGTCAATCTTGGACTTCTCGTCAGCTTGTTGAGTCTGCCAGAGAGTGGGCCGCCATTCCTGATCCCTATGGCGGGTCAAGCGTACTCAATTGCTGGACTAACAAGCCACGCGTCTTGACCGCAACTGCATACTGCTGCTCCTGCAGCAACTCACTGGTCTGCAAAGACGGCACGTCCACGTCAGTTAACATTGGCCCTTAGGTTGTTTCGGGCGGCATAGCTGGCTGAATTTCAATCGGATTCAATCACTCTCAGCTCGCCGCCCTTGGCCTGGCCGCTCGCCACGGCGGCCAGGAACCGTTCGGCGTCGGCGGTGACCGCGTCGCCCTTGACGCCGAACTCGCGGTTGATGCTGGCGTGGGTTTTCCAGGCGGTGGCGTCGGCGATGTCGGCATAGCCGCCGT
>JBGSIR010000038.1:0-9525 GCA_041742415.1 Fimbriimonadaceae bacterium
GGCGCGAGCGGCTGGGGGCCACCCTGACGGCGATTCAAAGCCAGGAGCCTTCCCCCGAGCAGGCCTCCCGCCTGATGCAGGAACACCAGGCCGCCCGCTTTCACCACATCGACCCGGCCGACTATGAAGGCCTGCTCTGCAGCCTGGCCCGGCAGGATGGCGAAGACTTTTCGATGGGCGTGATTCAGCGCATGGACTTGGTGGCGCGGCGGGCGGTGATTTGGGCCGACGCCGAGCCCGAGCCCGCCGTGCGCATTCTGCGAATCGGGACCTTGCGACTCAGCCGAGACGGCATTGAGGCAGAGTCAATCCGCCCTTGGACGGTATAACCGCCCCGTGCGCGTCTACCTGATCCGGCATGGGCAAACCGCTTGGAACACCAGCGGCAAGGCTCAGGGTCACACCGACGTCAGCCTCGACGACCTCGGCCGGCGCCAGGCCGAAGCCACCGGAGCCGCCCTCGCCGAGCTGGGCGTCAAGCGCATTTTTTCCAGCGATCTCATGCGCAGCATGCAGACCGCGCAGCCCCTAGCCGATGCGCTAAGCATTCCCATTGCCAGCCGCCGTGAGCTTCGCGAGCGCACGTTTGGCGAGCTGGAAGGCCGGCACTACACCGTTCTGCGCGCCTGGTTCGACGACCAAGCCAAAGCCAGAAAGCTGCCCCACCACAAGCTCCGCCCCAAAGGCGGCGAGTCGCTGGCGGATGTCTGGACCCGCCTCGACCCTATCGTCAAAGACCTCTTTCGCAGCCGGGAAGATACGGTGATTTTCAGCCACGGCGGCTCCTGCGGGCTGCTCATGGCGCGGCTGCTCAAAGCGAACATTGAAGTGGCGAGCAGCTTTCGCTTTCCGAACTGCGCCATCACTGAACTCAAGCGCCGGCCCGATGACGTCTTTCAACTGATGCGCGTGAATTGTGCGAGCCACTTGCAGGGCTTGGCGGAAGAGGAATGAAGGCGGCACTGCGCCACCTTCCGCTGGCCGGCAGCGCCGTCCTTTTCACGCTCACCTTCTCCCCCTTCAACCTCACCTTTCTCTGCTTCGTGGCCTTGGCGCCCTGGCTGGCCCACCTGCGCGGGCTCACCCCCAAGCAGGCCCGGCGATCCGGGTTTTCGTTTGGCCTGCTCGTCATGGGCTGGCAGCTCGCCTTCATCGTAAAGCTGCTGGATGGCTGGTTCCAAAACCTTTTTGTCGCCATCCCGGTGTGGCTGGCGGCGACGGCATTTGTCTCGCTGTTCTTCCTCCTGGCCGCGTGGCTCATTCAGCGATGCTGGAGCCGGGGCTGGTGGTGGCTGATTCCGTTTGTGTGGGCGGGCATCGAGGCGCTGAGAGCCACGCTTCCGGGCCTTGCTCTGCCGTGGGCCAACGTCGGCCACCCGCTCTGGGCCTACCCTTTCCTCGCTCAGTCTGCCGCCTGGGGCACGGTTCAGCTCGTGAGCGCCTGGGTGATGATGTCCAACGTTCTCGTTGCGCTCCTGCTGCTCAGGCCCAAGGGCGAAAAGCTCCCACCTGGGCAGCCGGTCTACCAATATGTGGTGGTCTTTGCCGCTGTTCTGCTGGCCAGCGCCCTGCGCTCGGGCACGTCGCAGGCGGTGGAGCGCAAGGTCATTTCGCTGGGCCAGGTGGGCGTGGATATGGCCTTCACCGAGCCTGCCGAAGAGGCGCGCCGCCTCAGCATGGCGCTCTTTGAAGCCGAAGGCCGCGCCATGGCGCAGGGCTCCGAGCTGCTCATTTTTCCCGAGGCCGTGCTGCACCGCATCAGCTCCAACGTCGACCAGCTCACCCAGGTTTATCGTCCCGGCATCCCCACCATCGCAGGCGGGCGGTATGAAGAGGACGGCAAAACCTATCAGGCCGCCTATGTGTGGGATCTCAACGAGTGGACCCATGCCGAGAAAACCAAGCTGGTGGCCTTTGGTGAATACGTGCCGCTGCGCGACGTTTTCGGAATGTTCTTCAAGCTGCCTCCGATGGATCTGCAGCCCGGCCGCGAGGCCAAGGCGGTGACCGCTGCCGGCTCGCAGATGGGCACGATGGTGTGCTTTGAGGGCCTCTTTGCCGAGCTGGGCGAAGAGCTGCAGCGCAAAGGCGCGCAGGCGCTGGTGCAGATCAGCATCGACTGCTGGTATGCCGACACCCCCGCCTGGGATCAGCTTTGGCAGCAATCTGTTTGGCGCTCCATCGAGATGGGGGCTCCCATGCTGAGGGTCGGCGCCACCGGGCGCTCGTTGGTCACCGACAGCCGCGGCAACATCATCTCCTTCGTCAAGACCCGCGACGAGCAGACCGTGCGCGTTGAGGTTCCCCTGCCCATCAAGCCGGACGGCTTTGCCTACCGCACCTGGTTCTGGTGGGCCTGCGGCGCCATCTGCGCCTTTGTCTGGGCCTGGCCCGCGTGGAAGGACCGCCGCCGCAAGTCAGCCGCATAGGGCTCTGGCGGAGAGGGGGGGATTCGAACCCCCGAGGACCGAAGCCCCGCCGGTTTTCAAGACCGGTGCATTCAACCGCTCTGCCACCTCTCCAAGGGCGTGAGTGTACACTTTGACTTCTCATGGCCCTGGAGCACACTGACGCCGCCCCTCTCGAAGGCTATCCCGAGCCCTATGCCCAAATGCTGGGCACGCTGGAAGACGGCACCCGCGAATGGCTCGGAGAGCTGGGCGAGGACTTTGACCTGCCGCCCGAGGCCATGACCTGGCGCGCCTGGCCGGACGGCCCGAGCCTGGGCTGCCAGATGCTCCACCTCGTCGGCGTCGAAGTCTTTTGGCTCCAGGCGTTTCCGGCCGAGCGACAGTTCACCGAAGGCGAGCGCGGGCTCTATTTGTGGGACGACATCGATGTGGACAAGCCCCACTGGCCCGAAGCCCCCGCCCAGCCCTTTTCCTGGTATCTGAACCTGCTTCGCGAAGCCCGCGCCAAGACCCTCGAAGCCGCCAAATCATGGCCGGAGCCCGAGCATGTTTTCACCGGCAAGTGGCGCTCCTGCACGATGCGCTGGGTGGTGGGGCACGAGATCCAGCACGAGAGCTACCACGGCGGGCAGATCATCTTTTTGAACGAACTGCGCAAGAACAGCCAGCCGGAGGCCTAAGGGCGCCGGGGCCGCCTGCAATGGCGGCCCTCCGGCGGCTTAGGCCTTCAGCTTGGCCGCATAGGCGGCGAGGCCAGCCAGCGCGGCGTCCAGAAAGGCGGCGGTCCGCGCGTCCTTCAGCGAGCCGTCTTCGGCAAAGGCTTCGTGGGCAACACCGACGCTGGCCATTCCCGGCAGCACCAAAGCGCCGACATTGGTGAGCGAATCGCGCAGGTGGCTAAGGCCGCGGATGCCGCCGAGTCCGCCCGGAGAAGCGGCCGAGAGCATGACGACTTTGCCGCCCCAGGCGTTGTCCGGCGCGGCGCCCTGGCCGGGACGGGAGATCCAGTCCAGGGCGTTCTTGAGCAGGGGCGACATGCTCGCATTGTATTCCGGGCTCACCAGGACCACGGCGTCGGATTCGGCCACGGCCTTCATGATGGCCGCCACATTCTCCGGCAGGCCCTCGGCCTCCAGGTCGCCGTCATACATCGGCAGCGGGTGGGCGCGGAAATCCCACTCGCTGGCCGTGTGGCCCTCGGCCTTGAGCCGAGAGGAGATCACGGAGGCGAGCTGCTGGTTGAAGGAGCCGGAGCGGGCGCTGCCCGTGATGATCTGAATGCGAAGCGACATCAACGGCGTTCTACTTTGTTGCACAAGCAATCATCTCGCAGTCCCAATGAAAGTCCCGGCCAAACTGCGGCTAAAATGATGGGGGAGGGCGATGTGCAGGACGATACGCTTCAGCGGCTCATTGTCATTTTGTGGTGCGCCGCCGGCATTCTGGGGTTCGCATCCACTCCGATGATGCTCTTGCTCGGCATTCCGCTGAGCCCTCTGCCCGCGCTCATTGCCGCGGTTTTGGCCGTCGCACTGTTTTTGATTGGCCTCACTCTGGGCCTCATCCACCTGACAAAGAAGGACTCCAAGCAGCCGATCGTGGAGCACCCGCAGGTTTACATCGCATCGGTGATTGTGATGGACAAAAAAGGAATGCACGTGTTCGACATCACCCTGCACGACCCCACACGGCTCCGAATCGAGGTTCGCCTCATTCATCCGGGAGGCCGGGTGCGGGTGGTGCGGGCGCCCTATGCGGTGCTCTCCCAGCTGGGCGAGGGCTTTGTAGGAACGGCGGTGGTGCAGGGCAGCTGGCTCTGCGGCTTCCGCCGCGATCTCGTCGGAATCCAGCGTCCGATGCCCTAGTGCGTCCGTTCACCTGAGGTGGTCCGAATCCTGAGAGGCATCCAGCATGGCTTTGACTCTCAGCCAACCGCTCGCCCAAGCCTTGGAGGGCTCCGTGAAACGGTGGGAGGGTTGGCTCTGCCTCCTTGCCTTGAGGCTGGCTGGTTCTTGACCGAGGTTCGAGGCAGCGGTCAACCCCCTCAGTCCCTCCGGGCCAGCTCCCCCAGGCTTGTCAAGTGACAAGCCTGGGCGGGCTCCGTGAAACGGTGGGAGGGTTGAGGCCGACTCCTCGCTTGGCCTGGCTGGTTCTCGATCCATGCCCGAGGCGGCGGCAAACCCCCTCAGGCCCTCCGGGCCAGCTTTCCCAGCTAGTGAGAGCGGCTTCATGCGCCCGCAAGCACAATCACGCTTTAATGCGCCTGCTGGGACGGACTGCGGGCGCCAAAGATGCGCCTGCGAGCATAATGGAGAGTGATGGTGGACGTCGCTGCGGTCTGGAATGACGCCCTTCCGAAAATCCGTGAATCGGTTTCGGGAGTGGGCGTTTGGGCGGCCCTCAACGCGGCCACCCCAATCACCTTTGAAAACGGCGAGTTTGTGATTGGCCTTCCGCCGGAAGAGAGCCAGCTTGCCGGCCACCTGCGCGTGGCAAACACCCGCCGCACCCTGGACGTGATGATCAGCCGCGCCCTGGAGACGCAGGCGACGGTGCGCATCATCAACGGCTCCAGCGCCCGCGAATGGGAGATGGAGAAGCGGCGCGACGAAGAGCGCCGAAGACTGCAGGAAGCCGCTCTGACCCGCGAGCGGGCCCGCATCAAATCCACCAGCAGCTGGGAAGAGCTCTACGTGCAGCTCGGCCGCAGCTTCTCGCAGATGCAAAACCGCACTCTGCCGCAGAACCGCGCGCAGTATCTTATCGACTCCATCAACCTTTTGGCCGATGCCTTGGCCGAGACTCCCGTGACCGACGACGCCAGCGAACGCAGCTATGCCCGCTGCATCGAGCGCGTGGCCCAACAGGCCGACGTGCCGAGCACCTTCGTGGCGCTCCGCGTCCTCGACCGCGCCTTTGGCGCCTGATGGCCGAAGCCATCCTGCTTGGCTCTGGCACCAGCAACGGTGTGCCCAGCCTGGGAAAAGCCTATCCGCCTGAGTTCCTGGCCGACTCGCGCAACCACCGCACGCGGTCTTCTCTGCTGATGCAGGGCCCCACGGGGAATGCCCTGGTGGACTGCAGCCCCGAAATGCGGCTTCAACTGCTGCGTGAGGACGTTCGGGATGTTGAGGCCGTCCTCATCACCCACACCCACGCCGACCACATCATGGGAATGGACGACCTGCGCTCCTTCTGCCTCAAGACGAAGCAGCCCATGACGGTCTATGCCTCTCCGGAGGCCCAGCAGGACATCCGCCGCATCTTCCCCTATGCCTTCGCCGAGTTCCCACCCGGCATCTGGGTGCCCCGCTTCGACCTGCGCGACGCGCCGGCTGAGGTCGAAATCGGCGGGCTGCGCATCGAGATCATTTGGGTGGAGCACGGCGCCATGCCGGTCATGGGGCTCAAGGTGGGCGGGCTGGGCTATCTGACCGATGTGAGCCGCATTCCAGAGCAGGCTTGGCCCCGGTTCCAGGGGCTGGACCATTTGGTGCTGGACGCAGTGCGCTATCAGCCCCACCCAAACCACTTTCACTTTGATAAGGCGCTGGAGGTGGCGCAGGCGCTGGGGGCGGGCTGCACATGGCTGACGCACCTGAGTGACGACTATGACCATGGCCCGGTCGAGGCGGGCCTTCCGCCCGGAATTCGGCTGGCCTATGACGGCCTCCGAATCCCCCTGAATTTGCCGTCTGCGCCCATCCGCCCCTCCAGTTCGTCTTTGGAATGACCGATGACTGAATCGGGGGTTTCTGTGCCGTCAATGATTGTTTCTCCGAGTGCTGCCGGCTGCCTTGTGGCGGCTTCAGCTCTGGCGGGCGCCATTGTTGGCAATTCCGACCCCACATTCAGCATGTGGGCGGGCGCTCTGGGCTTTTTGGCCGGAGCAGTTTTAGCGGGAATATGGAACTCATTCTTTGTGGCGCCCGAAAAGGCCGCCGAAACGGAGGCTGACGCCGAGACCGAGGATGCCGACGAGGCTGAAACGGAAGCGGCCGAGGCCGAGCCTGTGGATGAAGACCAACAGGCCGCCGCATAAATTGATTTGAGGAATTTGAGATGAGCATGTCGCCCGAGACCCTGCAGCGCACCTGGACGGACTATAAAGTCCACCGGCGGCCCCAATCGCGCGCCGAGCTCATCGACCACTACTCCTACCTTGTCAAAATCACCGCGGGCCGACTGGTGACCAGCACGCCCAACGGCATGGATCGCGACGACCTGGTGAGCGCCGGCGTCATTGGCCTCATCAAGAGCGTCGACCAATTCGACCCCACCCGCGACGTCAAGTTTGAAACCTACGCCATCGCCCTCATTCGCGGCGCCATCCTGGAGATGCTGCGCGACGAAGACTGGGTTCCCCGGTCGATCCGCGAAAAGTTGAAGGCGCTGGACCGCACCATTCAGGCGCTGGAGCGCGAGCTGGGACGCGAGCCCGAGCGCCGCGAGATCGCCAACGCCATGTCGCTGAGCGAGCAGGAAGTGAGCAGCCTGATGGTGCGCATGGGACGCACCAACGTTTACAGCCTCGACGACATCATCGGCGGAGGGTCGGGAGAAGGCGACGACAGCGTGCACTTCATTGACATGATCGTGGATGAGGAAGCCAGCCCCAGCGGCGACATGGAGGGCAAAGAGCTGCGAAGAATCCTGGCCCAAAGCGTGGACCTCCTGCCCGAGCGCGAGCGGCTCGTGATCTCGCTTTATTATTTCGAAGGCCTGACCTTCAAGGAAATTGGCCGCGTGCTCGGAGTCTCCGAAAGCCGCGTCTATCAGCTCCACACCCAAGCCATGGGCCGCCTGCGCAAGCGCATGGCCGAAGAAGGCGCCGTGCACGCCTCCTAAAAAAGCCTGAAGGGCTGGGAACCTCGTGCCGACAATAAGACATGAAGCTTGAGGCGCTCCGGCGCCCAAAGGAAGACAATCACACCATGAGGCAGGGACTTTACGGACTCATTATCGGCTCGGCGATGCTTGCCGCAGGATGCGGTGGCGGAGGAGGAGGCAGCCTCGCTTCGGTGGACGGCACGGCCGTGACCAACGAGGATTTGGCTGAATATCTGAAGATCAAGCCAACCGTGCGCGTCGTGACCAACGGCGGGCTCGTGGCCGAAGTGCCGGTGGCCGACACCCTCGCCTTCCAGGCTCTTCAAGACCTGATGAGCCAGGAAGTTCTCCTAGGCCTGGCGAAGGAAAAGAACATGATTCCCACCGACCAGGAGGTCGACGCCGAAATCGAGTTCAAGAAGACCATCGAGAAGGGCTATGTGCGCAGGCTTCAGCAGCGCGGCCTCACCCTCTCGCAGATCCGCCGATCGGTTCGTCTTGAGATGGCGCAGGAGCGTCTGCTCACCGAAGGCATCACCAAGACCCTCGCGGATGTCGAAGCCCAGGTGAAGCAGAACCCCGACGCCTTTACCGAGCCCGAAAAGGTGACCCTGGACATCATCTTCACCCCCGACGCCAAGTCGCGGGACGCTGCCGAGGCGGCGCTGAAGTCTGGAAAGACCTTTGCCGACGCCAAGCGCGAGCATGACAAGTCTCCCGCCGCCGTTCGCCAGCGCTTTGCCGCCGGAACCGCCAGCGGCGGACTGGCCGTCGCCAGCCTGGGCGAAGGCGTGCGCAATGCCCTCAAGGCTCTGGCTCCGGGCCAAACCACCGGATGGCTTTCGGTGGACAACGGATTCGCCAAGTTCCAGCTCAATGGCCGCACCGAGGCCAAAAAGATGGAGCTGACGCCCGAGCGCAAGGAGTATCTGCGCCGCCAGATCGCCCTGGAAGAGGGCCGGCAGAAAACCGACCTCTCGCGCCTTGTGGCCGACAAGATGAAGGAAGCCAAGATCGAAGTGAAGGACGAGGCCCTGAAGCCCCTCTGGGAAAACTTCAGCGAGCGCCTGAGCGAGCTTCCCCCCGTGGACAGCGGCACCGCCGCCCAGCCCGACCAAAACTGACCGGGCTAAACAAAAAAATCCCCCTGCGGCTCGAAAGAGGCAGGGGGATTTTTTTGCGCCTCAGGCCGAGGCTTCAGATTTGGCGAATTCGCGCAGGGCGAGAGCCAAGGCTTCTGTCTCGGGTCCGCTGAACTCGCCGGTCTTGACGTATTCCATCAAGTCGGCTTCCATGTTGGCGAATTCGGGCGAAGACCAGCACCCAAAAGGGTCGCCTTCGTGGTCCAGCTTCACCAGGCTCACGCGGTAGCCGGAGCCGTCTGCGCCAGGAGTCCAGCGCATGCCTTTGTCGATGAGATCGGGAATGGATGTATAGACGCCCACCACGCGCGAGGACCCATCCCCGCCGATGTGCTCTGTGACCCAATAAATGCGGCGAAACTTCATTGTTTCCTAACCGAGGAGGAAGAATACCAGCCCAGCGCCCTGGTCATGATGCCCGTTTTGGGCAGGCGAGGCCCCCTTGCCAGAGCCTAGACCAAGCGTTCGCGCAGGCGGGATGAGAGCGCGTCGAACAGCAGGACCGAGACCGCCATGATGACCATGATCACGCCGACGACGTGCCAGTTCGCCCAATCCACCGCCATGCGAAGGTCGTGCCCAATGCCGCCGGCTCCGACGACCCCCAGCACACCCGCCGTGCGAAAGTTGTATTCGAGCATGAACAGCGAATGCGAGAGAACCGCCGGCTGGGCGGACGGCCAAACCGCCGCGCGAAACGCCTGAAATCCGTTCATTCCATAAGTCTTCAGCGCGTTGGACGTGCGCGGATCGATGGATTCAAACGCCTCATAGAAGAACTTGGTGAGGTAGCCGGTGGAATAGGCCGCCAGCGCCAGCACTCCCGGCCCCGGACCAAGGCCGAACGCCGCCACCGCCAGCAGCGCCCACAAGATGGAGGGCACCGACCGGATCATATTCAGCAGCGCGCGCATGGGCAGCCGAATCCAGGCCGGGCTGACATTCCGGGCGGCCGCCACGCTCAGCGGAATGCAGATAACCCAGGCCAAAGCCGTCCCGGCGATGGCCATGGCCAGGGTCGCCAGAAGCGAGCCCCCAAGCCCCAGCCAAGAGATTTCCCGAAGCTGATCGGGGCTCGGCGCGAGGCCAGAAAGGAAGCGCGGCGAGGACGCGGCCGCGCCGGCCCAATCCACATTGTGCAT
>JBGSIR010000039.1:0-7473 GCA_041742415.1 Fimbriimonadaceae bacterium
GGCTGCCTCCGGGGCCTCGCGCCCCTGAGCCCGGAATTTTGCGCGCGCTCTATGAGGCCGACGAAGAGGCCAGGCTGTGGGTTCTCGCGCTCCAGTCCCCGGTGCGTGTGTTTTCGCTCGGCGCTTGGGCAGCCGAAAAGCGCGAGGATGGCTGGGCGCTGCGATGGACTCCGCCCGAGGGGCCGAACATTCCGGGGGTCGTGAGCCTGCCTGCGGGAATCGCGGCGGCGGGCGTTTCCAATGCCGAAGTTGAACTCAAGCCCTCGGCCGAAGGCCGTCAGCGGCTCACGATTCGGCCCATCCAGCCCGGCTCCTGCGAAGTTCTGCTGAAGGGTCAGCTTGACTTGCCGCTCTCGCCCACGGCGAAATCGACGTTGTAAAACAGGCCCACATTTTCGGTCTGCCGCAGCGAATCGGCGATGATCTCGCCCGCGGTGGCCAGCATGGCCTGGCACTCCCAGGCATAGGCGGAATAGGGGGCCGAGGCTCCGTTGTCGGCGCGAATCATCAGTCTTCGCCAAGCGGTCTCGGCCTCCTGCAGGCCGGCGCTGGTGCGAAAGACTCCGCAGCGGCTGCTCATCATGCGCTGAAGGGCGTGCCGGACGGCGATAGCCTCCGATTCGGTAAGACAGAGCGGCGGGTCGGAGGGCGGAGGGATCTGCGACGGCAGCTCGGGCTCAGACTGGGCGGCCTCGGCGGCGGAGATCGAAAAGACCATGGCCTCCAGCAGGCTGTTGCTGGCGAGGCGGTTGGCGCCATGCACTCCGGTGCACGCCGTTTCGCCGCTGGCATAGAGGCCGGGGATTGAGGTGCGGCCCTTGAGGTCGGTGGCCACTCCGCCGCAGGAGTAGTGCTGCGCCGGGACGATGGGAATCCATTCCTTCTCCATCTCGATATCGAGCTCGCGCAGAGCCGACCAGATGGTGGGGAACTGCTCTTGGACCGAATCGGCGGGCAAGTGGGTGAGGTCGAGATAGACGCACCAGGTGTCCAGCCGCTCCATTTCCTGAATGATCGAGCGGGCCACCACGTCGCGGGGGGCCAGCTCCAGCCGGGGGTCATAGTCGTGCATAAACCTCCGGCCCAGGTGGTTTCTCAGGGTGGCTCCGGCGCCGCGCACGGCTTCGGTGATGAGGAATCCGGTGCGCTGAGGGTGGGAAAGCGTGGTGGGGTGGAACTGGACAAAAGCCATGTTCTTGATCTCCGCCCCGGCCTGCTGGGCCAGCAGAATGCCGTCGCCGGTGGCCACCCGGGGGTTGGTGGTGTGGGCATAGACCTTGCCGCATCCGCCGGAGGCCAGCATCACGCTGCGGCCAAGAAAGCTTTTCATGCCGAGGTCGGGGGCAATCGCCTCCACCCCGACGGCGCGGCCATCCACCACCATCAGGCGCAGAGCGTGGACGTGCTCGAAGACCTCAATGTTGGGGTTCCGTCGCACGGCCTCGGTGATGGCGCGCTCGACCTCCCAGCCGGTGCGGTCGGCGTGGTGGACGATGCGGCGGCGGCTGTGCCCGCCTTCCTGGCCGAGGTCCAGCTCCTTCAGATCATTGAGGTCGAAGCGGGCGCCGATGCTTCGCAGCCACTCGATGGCGGCCGGGGCCTGCTGAACGAGAAAGCGGACGGCCGCTTCATCGCACATGCCGGCGCCGGCGATAAGGGTGTCCCTTTCGTGAAGCTCCCAACTGTCCGAATCCCCGACTGCGGCCGCGATGCCGCCTTGGGCATAGTTGGTGGTGCTCTCGGCGATCTGCGCCTTGGTGAGCACGCAGACTTTGCCCCATTGGGCGGCGTGGAGGGCATAGGTGAGGCCGGCGAGGCCGCTGCCCACCACGACAGCGTCGTAGGGCTTCGTCATGTCGCCTGATTCTACGGAATCAGGCGGCGCCTTGCGCGGGCCGCAGGGTCCGTTCGGTGCGCAGCTTGTGGGCAATCGCGATGATGTCCTTGGCGGCGGGGCAGTCGGGCTGGCTCAGCACCACGGGCTGGCGGCGCCGGATGGCCGCGGCAGCGTGCGGGTCATAGCGAACGGCGCCGAGGTAGTCGAACGAGGTGTTCAAATAGGTCTGCGCGATGCCCTGCATCGTGGCGTGAACGCGCTCGCCTTCTTCGGCGCTGTTGGCCATGTTCACCAGCAGTCGAATGCGCACGCTGGGGCTGCGGCGCAGAGCGATCTTTGCGGTGGCGTAGGCGTCCATGACGCTGGTGGGGTCGGGCGTGGCCACGAGGATGACTTCCTGGGCCAGCTTCACAAAGGTCATGACGCGGTTGTCCAGGCCGGCGGCGGTGTCAAAGAGGATGATGTCGGTGTCCTTGGCCAAGTCTCCGAACTGGGAGATGAACCGGCTCATGCGCTTGGGACCGGCGTTCATGAGCACAGCCACGGCCGAGCCGCCGGCGGCCACCCGGAGCCCGGCGGGGCCGGTGACCAGGATGTCGCGCAGGCGCTTGCGCTCATTCACAACGTCGGCCAGAGTGAATTCGGGCGAGATGCCGAGCTGGATGTCGATGTTGGCGAGCTGAAGGTCGGCGTCGAAGATGACAGTGCGAGCGCCCAGGTTCGAAAGAGCCAAGGAGAGGTTGATGCTGACGGCGGTCTTTCCGACGCCGCCTTTGCCGCTGGTGACGCTGATGGATCTCATGCTCGGCCTCCCGAGATGCGCTCCCAGAATCCGGCAGATCGGTTCAGTTCCTGAATCTGATTGATCAGCTCAGCGCGGGCGGTGTCCTTTTCGGCGGGCTTGCCCGAAGGATCAAAATGGGGCTCATCCAGCACTGACTTGGGCAGCTTATAGGCTGCAACAATGGCGCGCTTCAACTCATCGGCGGGGGCCAGGACGATGGTCGGCCGGCGGCAAAGAGATTGGGTCACTTCGTCGGTGGCGGCCAAGTCGAGCGGATCGGCCAGGGCCATGGTCAGCTCCGAGGTCGCCGGGTCAAATTTGAGGGGAAGAATGAGGTGGGTGAGGCAGAAGAGCGGCGGCATGATGCCAAGCGCCGCGCGGGTGGGCTTGTGCTCTTCCATGTGAATGAGGGTGAGGCCGTACTGCTCGGCGAGGCACTGCGCCACCTGGCGCTCGGTGGCCCAGCCCAGCTCCACCAGGATGTCTCCCAGACGGCGGCCCGATCGCGCCTGTTCATCCAGGCCCGCGCGCACCTGCCAGCTCTGCAGAATTCCCGCCTGCATCAGCCAGTCTCCTAGTCGGTTGTAGCCCAATCCGTCCATTCGTGCCCTTACTCTCCCTATTGTCGGGCGGCCGGTCGGAGTTCTCCATTCAATCGGGCGATATACTGGGCGGAAGTGGGGGAAGATCGCGGCCGCATCCCAACCCGTTTTCGAGCGGTGTTTGTCTCAGATATTCATCTGGGCTCGGCGGCCAGCAAGGCGGCGGACTTTTTGCGCTTTCTCCAGGCCGTCGAGTGCGATCAGCTCTATTTGGTGGGCGATTTCATCGACGTTTGGATGTCGGTGAAGAGCGGCAAATGGCGGCCCATCGACACCGAAGTCGTTCGGCAGGTGGCCCGGATGCAGGAGCAGGGCATGAAAGTGGTCTATCTGCCCGGCAACCACGACGCCTTTTTGCGCAAAGTTCAGCCCATGGCGCTGGGCGGCCTGAGCGTGCAGAACAAGCTGCGGCACAAATGCCTGGATGGCCGAACGGCGCTGGTGGCGCACGGCGATGAGCAGGATATTGCGGTGCACTCATTTCTTTTGAGCCTGTTGGGGGCCTGGAGCTATGAATGGCTGACCCAATTCAGCAACCTCATCGACCGCCGACGCGCAAGAAAAGGCAAGCAGCCGCGCTTCTACAGCCAGGGCATCAAGCGGCGAATGAAGAGGACCATGAATCGATTGAACAATTTTGAGAAGGTTCTCAGCCAGACTGCAGTGGATGAGGGGTGCGAGATGGTGATCTGCGGACACAATCACCGCCCGGCGCTTTTCGACCTGGTGGAAAAGGGAGTCACCTATGCCAACTGCGGCGACTGGGTGGAGAACCGCACCGCGCTGGTGGAGCACGTGGACGGCGTGTGGGAGCTGCTGGATTGGCCCAAGGCGGAGGCCGTGATTCTGAACGCGCGCCAGGCCTCGGGCTCGCAGGGCCAGGGCGAAGCGTTGAAGGTGATGGAATGAGGAATCGGATCAAAGTTCCGCCGTCTCTGCGCTCGCGCATTCAAGACGCCTTTCCCCCCATGACTCAGGGGCTGGATGTCCTCATTCTTTCGGCCTCCACTGGCAATGGCCACGTGAGCGCGGGCAAGGCGATTGAGGCCGAGGCCCTTAGCCGGGGCCACAAAGCGCTGCATGTTGACGTGCTGGATTGGGCGCCGTCTGGGTTCAAAATGTGGTACCGGGGCGGCTATGAGACCCTGGTGAAGAGCCGCCCAGCGCTCTGGGGGCAGCTCTACGATCAAGCTGACCGCGAGGGCCCGGTCTATGCGCTGCAGAACATGCTGGACCGCTCGTTTGTCACCAGCCTGCGCCGCCTGGTGGATGGCACCCGGCCGAACTGGATCATCTGCACCCACAACCTGCCGCAGCCGTGCATCGGCACCTTCCGCCGCAGCCGGCCCTGGATTCAAATGGCGGTGGTGGTCACCGACCTCTATCCGCACAAGCTCTATCTGCGCGGCCGGCCAGAGCGCTACTTTGTGCCGAGCGAATGGACGGGGCGGAGCCTCGCCGAGCGGTTCCCGATCGCCAAGGATGTCATCACGGTGAGCGGCATGCCCATCGACCTGCGGTTCGGTCAGCGGCGCGAAAAAGGCGATGCCCGCGCGGCCATGGGCCTCGATCAGAACCGGCCCACTCTGCTGGTAAGCGCGGGCGGCATCGGCGTCGGCCCCATGTCTCCCATCCTCAAGGGCCTCGCCGAGCTGAACATTTCGATGTCGGTGGCCGTGGCCTGCGGCCGCAATCTGGAGGCGCATAGGCAGGTCACCGAGATCGCCTACGAAGCCCAGCGGCCCGATTTCAGCATCAGCCCATTTGGCCACCTCGAAACGGGCGAGATGGCGACCGTAATGGCGGCCTCCGACCTGATCTTGGGCAAGCCAGGCGGGCTCACCACCTTTGAGGCGCTGGCCAGCGGCCTGCCGTTTGTGGTGGCCGACCCCTTCCTCATCCCCGGTCAGGAAGAGGGCAACGCCGACTTCTTGGTGGAGACCGGCATTGGCCGCCGCGCGCGCGATGTGGAGCAGGCCGTGCGGGTGGTGGGCACCCTCATTCAGGCGCCCGAGCAGCTCGCGGCCATGAGCAAAGCGGCGCTTTCCCACGCCAAGCCAGACGCGGTGCAGACCATCATGGACACCATCTATCCGCCATCGACCGAGTGACGCTCGGCGATGCGGATGGACTGCCGCTCAAAGATGTCGCCCAGCAGTCGGATGAGCGTGATGTTCTGCACAAACACCTCCAGACCTGCGCCGATGACGCTGTAGGGCACGGCCTTGGCCACCTCGGGGCCAAGCAGCAGGAAGAACCGCTCCATTCCGACGACCAGCGGCATGATGATGAGCAGAATCGGCAGCACCCACAGGATGCCGCGCCACTGGATGGGCAGGATGTCCTTCCACATGCTCCAGATGGCCAAGAACGGATTTCTGGATTTTCGCATGTACCAGGATCGGTGAAAGGTCATCCAGATGGCCTGAAAGGCCAAAGTTGAAATGACATTGGCAAGCACCACGGTGACGACATAGCCCAGCAGGGCGTTTTGGGCGACGTACTGCGTGGTCTGCCCGATGGCCAGGCCGATCCAGGTGAAGAGGCCCGTGAGGACATAGGTGGCAAAGAGCCGGCCGCGAATGGCCTGCGCAAAAAGCTCCGGGTTGTTTTGGTGGCAGAAGATGTCCTTTTGCCGCAGAGACATGCGCGCGGACTTCACGTCTTCAAGAAACTTCTTGACGTGATACTGCGGGCGGGCAAATTCTTTCAAATATTTGCCCAGCTTCGGCCAAAACGGCGCGTCTGCGGAGTCCAGCGGCTTGCCTGTCATCTTGAAGGCCCGAAATGGGGCCGCTCCCGACAGCTTATCACGTTCGGGGGCGGCCAAGCGTTGCTTAGAGGCTCACCCAGGCCTGGCTGCGGTGGCTGGCCAGGATGGCTTCGCAAAGAACGATCTCCTTGTGGCCGTCGGCGAAGGTGGGGAAGGGGGCGGCGGCGGACATGTCGCCCGCACCGATGTAGCCATAGAACGACCGGCAGAGCTGCTTGAAGGTGTCGGGGAAGCCTTCGTTGTGGCCGCCGGGGTAGGCGGAGTGGGCGCGGGCGAGGGGGCCGAGCAGGGAGGGGTCGCGGAGCAGCTCCTGGTTCGCCTCATTGCGGTGGCCGATCCAAAGCTCGTTGGGCCGCTCGCTGTTCCAGCTCAGCGAGTTCTTCGATCCCGCCATTTCCATGCGGAGACAGTTCTTTCGGCCGGCCGTGACCTGGCTGACGTGCAGGTAGAGCCGCGCTCCGCCCTTGCAGCGGATGAGGATCATTCCCATGTCTTCGGTGGAGACGTCAATGGCCTCGCGGTCCACTTTCTCGCCGTCCTTGTCGGTGAAGGTTTTCACTTCACCCAGCGGCCTCATGCGCTGCTCATGGACGATGCGGAGGTCGGCGAAGACGGCTTCGGGCTCCAGGCTGGTGACGCTGAGCACGAGGTCGAGCCAGTGGGTGCCAATGTCGCTCACCGCGCGCAGCTCGCCGCCCTCTTCGGCCAAAACGCGCCAGTTGTAGTCGGTGTTCTCCAGCAGCCAATCCTGCACATAACTTCCGTGAACGCTGAAGACCTCGCCGATCTCGCCCGCCTGCACGCGCTCGCGCATCTCCAGGGCCAGCGGATAGAAGCGCAGGTTGTAGTTGACTCCGGCGGCGACTCCGGCCTCGGCGGCCAGGCGCACCAGCTCGGCGCTCTCGGCGCTGGTCATGCTCAGCGGCTTTTCGCAGAGCACATGCTTGCCCGCCGCAAGGGCGGCCTTGGCCATGGGGAAGTGGAGCTTGTTGGGGGTGGCCAGGTGGACGCTGTGGACTTCGGGGTCGGCGATCAGATCGTCGAAGCTGGCGTAGGCCTTGGGGATTCCAAGCGCCTCGGCGGCGCCTTTGGCTTCCTCATGGGTCGCTCCGGCGATGCCGATGACATTGACTCCGGCGCGGCGCAGGCCTTCGACATGGACCGGCCCGATAAACCCGGCTCCGGCAACAGCGGCATTGATGCCCTTCATGGGGCAAAGACTACTCCGGGCGGGCTATGCTCGGGGGACTATGAAGAGGCTCGCTCTTGTCGGCGGAGGGCACATCCACACGCCCGGATTCATCAACAACGTCCGCGACCGCCAGTGGGGCTGGACCGGAGTGTGGGACCACGACGCCGACCGCGCCAAGCGCCGCGCCGAAGCCACCGGCTCCCCGGCCATGGCTCTGGATGCCCTGCTGAAGACCGAGATGGACGCCATCGTGATTTGCAGCGAGACGCGGCTCCACCGCGAGCT
>JBGSIR010000040.1:0-1554 GCA_041742415.1 Fimbriimonadaceae bacterium
CCCGCTGGGCCGGGCCGCTCGGCCAGATGGCGGTGAGCGTCTACGGCGGCTACTTTGGCGCAGGGCAGGGCATTCTGATGCTCGCGCTTTATGGCCACACCATGGAGGGCGACATTCACCGCCACAACGCGGTGAAGAGCATGGTGGCCTTTTGGGTGAACCTGGCGTCCTCGGTGGTGCTGGCATCGCAGGGGCTGGTGGATTGGCGGCTTGGCGCGGCCATGGCGGCGGGCGCCTTGGTAGGCGGGTTCAGCAGCGCCAAGCTCAGCCAAAAGGTGAAGCCCGACCGCCTGCGCTGGGCCGTGGTGGCCTATGGCTTCATCATGGGCGGCTGGTTCCTCTACCGCGCCTTTCAGGGCTGAAAGAAGACTTCGCGAAAGGCCTGCACGGCCAGCGGCTTGGCCTCTTCGACGGTCACGGTGCGCCCTGCAAGCTGGGTCAGTGAAGTCATCGGGCTGCCCGGGATGCCGCAGGGGACGATGAGGTCGAACGGCGCGAGGTCGTTGTCGCAGTTCAGCGCGATGCCGTGCAGGCTGGCCCACCGGCGAACTTTCACCCCGATGGAGGCGGCCTTGAGGCCCTGGCTCCAGGCTCCGGTGTGCGGGGCGCGGCGCTCGCCTTCGATGCCCAGCGAGGCCATCACACGCAGCATGGTCTCCTCCAGCTCGCGCATCCAGCGGTGGACATCGCGGCCGTGGCGGGCGATGTCGAAGATGGGATACATCACCAGCTGGCCGGGGCCGTGATAGGTGACGTCGCCGCCCCGGTCGGTCTTCACCAGCGCGATGCCCTGCTCGGCATAGAATTCGGGGCCATGGAGCAGATTCTCCGGCTGGAAGGCTGCGCCGAGCGTCATCACGGGGTCGTGCTCCACCAGAAAGAGGGTCTCTGGCCCGCCTTCCAGCAGCGCAGCGTGCGCCTCCTTCTGCAGCTCCCACGCCGGTTCATAGGCCATGCACCCAAGGTCGCGGACCTCCATCACTCCTTTTCCGCCAGTGGGTAGAGGGCAAAGAAGACGCGCTGGCCGTCGATCTCCTCGGCGATCTCCGCCAGCGCCTCTTCGTGGAGGTCCTTGGCGGCCTGCTCGGTGAGGGCGATGCCGTTGGCGGGGGCCTTGGCCTCGACGTGCGCGGCGATGTCGATGAGCTCGTTGTAGGGCGCTTCGCCGAGGTCGGCGGCGGTCTGGCCTTGGTGCAGGCCGATTCGGATGCGAAAGTCGCTGTTCAGCCGGTTCACGCTGCGGTTGAATTCGCTAAGCTGGCGAAGCATCTGGCGCGAGCCTTCGAAGGCCTGCGCCGCGCTGGGATAGGCGATCACAGCCCCGTCGCCCGCCGTCGAGATGACCTCGCCGCCGTACATCTCCGATGTGCTGGCCGCCAAATTTTGATACTCACGGAAGCTGAACTCGATGTCGAGCGGGCGGGCCTTGGCCTTGATGCGGGTGCTGCCCACCACGTCCACCACCGCCACGCAGACTCCCTTGCGGCCCGGAGCCAGGCGGCGTTGGATGCGGATGATGTCGGCCATCAGCAGGGCGGGGTCGTCGCCGCGCAG
>JBGSIR010000041.1:0-1800 GCA_041742415.1 Fimbriimonadaceae bacterium
GGGGCATTCGCCGCGTCGATTCTGCCGACGAGCTGGGCCGCCTGTGGCAGACCGCCCGCGCCGAAGCGCAGGCCAGCTTTGGCGATGGCGGCATGATCGTCGAAAAATGCGTCGTTGAGCCCCGCCACGTGGAAATCCAGATTTTGGGAGACGAGCACGGCAATCTTGTCTTTTTGGGTGAGCGAGAGTGTAGCGTGCAGAACCTGCGCCACCAAAAGCTCATCGAAGAGGCCCCCTGCGCCGTGCTGGATGAGGACACCCGCCGCCGCATGGGCGAGGCCGCCGTGCGCGTCTGCCGCCACGTCGGCTATTCCAACGCGGGCACGGTGGAGTTCCTGCTCGACGCCAACGGCGACTTCTACTTCCTGGAAGTCAACACCCGCATCCAGGTGGAGCACCCGGTGACCGAGCAGGTGGCCGGCATCGACCTGGTGCAGTGGCAGATCCGCATCGCGGCGGGCGAAAAGCTCGACTTCACCCAGGAAGAGGTGAGCCTGGCCGGCCATGCCATCGAGGCTCGCATCACCGCGCAGGACCCCGAAAACGACTTCGCCCCCAGCACGGGCCGCATCACCCAGTGGGCGCCCCCCGGCTTCGGCGGAGTGCGGCTGGACACCTTTGTCTCGTGCGGGCAGGACATCACGCCCTACTACGACCCCATGATCGCCAAGCTGATTGTGAGCGGCAAGGATCGGGCCGATGCCGTCCGGCGGCTTCAGGCTGCGCTGGCAGAATTCGAGGTCGAAGGCATCAAAACCAACATCGGCTTCCTGCGCGCGCTGGCGGCTCACCCCGACTATGTGAGCGGCGCCGCCACCACGGGATTCGTGCCCCGCTTCATGAAGGAGTGGGTCCATGCCGGATGAGCCGGCAGAGGCTCCTGAGGCGCCGCGCGTCCGGAGCCGAACTCTGGCCCGCGAGGCCGCGCTGCAGGCGCTCTACAGCATCCTCCAAAGCGGCCCTGGCCGGACCGAAGCCCTGGACCTGGCCCTGGAGCGGCATCCGCTGGACGACGCCAGCCGCGACTATGCCCGGGAGATTTATGACGGCGTGCTCAGCCGCGCCAGCGGCCTGGACGAGCGCTACGAAGGCTATCTGAAGAAGGGCTGGACGCCCGACCGTCTGGCCCTGGTGGAGCGCGTCATCCTGCGCCTGGCCGTGTGGGAGCTTTTCCACCGCCCCGGCATCCCGCCCAAGGTGACCATTGCCGAGGCCCTGCGCCTGGCCGAGCGATTTGCCGACGCCTCCAGCACCCGGTTCATTCACGGCATCCTGGGGCGGGTGATTCTGGATTCGCCCAAGGCCGAATGGCGGCCTGAGGAGGCGGAGGTCTTTGAAGAGGACCCCACCCCCAAACCAGACGGCCCCGAGCTTGTCGAGGCCGTGGAAGGCTCGCCGGAGCACCAGGAGCTGGAGCAGGCGATGCCTTGGGTCGTTCGCAGCCGATCTTAGTGCCTGCTCACATGATGGGTCGGTTTCTCCCATCCTGAGCGAAGCATTGTGCTGAACTCGGGCCAACCGCCCTCCCAAGCCTGGGCGGGTTGGCTCGGCCTCTGAGCTTGCCAAACAAGCTGGAGCCGCGCGTCGGCGGCCAACCCTCTCAGGCCCTCCAGGCCAGCTCTCCCAGGCTTGGGAGAGCGGTTCGCGAAAGCCTCAGTCCAACCGCCCTCCCAAGCCTGTACTGCGCCAAGACATAGTGTGACATCTGTGCCAGGACATGGTGTGATGTTTAGGGGTTCCTTTTCCAGTGCTCCAGTGGTCCGAGGCAGGCTTGTCCGCTGTAGATGAGGTCGTCTTTGA
>JBGSIR010000042.1:0-1592 GCA_041742415.1 Fimbriimonadaceae bacterium
CCTCTCCGCCGAGCTGGACCGGGGCAGCCTGAGCGCCCTCACCGAAGCGGGCTGGCAGACCCCCGAGCGCTTCGCCGCCCCGGGCCGCGACGGCAAGACGATGATCTACGGCGTCATCATCCGCCCCTCCAACTTCGACCCCGCCAAGCGCTATCCGGTCATCGAAAACATCTACGCCGGCCCCCACGCCGCGCACGTTCCGAAGTCGTTTAGCATGGGCGGAGGCATGAACAGCCTCGCTGAGCTGGGCTTTATCGTGGTGCAGATCGACGGCATGGGCACCAGCGAGCGCAGCAAGGCCTTCCACGATGTGGCCTGGCAGAACATCGCCGACGCCGGATTCCCCGACCGCATCGCCTGGATGCGCGCCGCCGCCGAAACTCGGCCGTGGATGGACCTCGACCGCGTGGGCATCTATGGCACCAGCGCGGGCGGGCAGAATTCGCTGGGCGCGATGCTTCAGCACGGCGACTTCTACGACGCCGCCGTGAGTGACTGCGGATGCCACGACAACCGCATGGACAAAATCTGGTGGAACGAGCTCTGGATGGGCGAAGTCGGCCCGCACTACGAAGCTCAGTCCAACGTGACCATGGCCCCCAACCTCAAGGGCGCCCTGCTGCTGATGGTGGGCGAAGTGGACACCAGCGTGGACCCTGCCAGCACCATGCAGGTGGTGGACGCCCTCATCCGCGCCGACAAGGACTTCGACCTCATTGTCGCCCCCAATGTCGGCCACGGCGTGCTGGGCACCCCCTATGGCCGCCGCCGCATGTATGACTTCTTTGTGGAAAAGCTGCACGGAGTCAAGCCCCGCTGGAGCGCGGCAGGATAAGCTGGGCCATGCTTGCTTTGGCCTGCGCCCTCCTCGCTCCCGCCCAGGCGGCTGAGTGGACCCCGATGTTCAACGGCCGCGACCTTTCCGGCTGGGCCGCCACCCCCGGCGGCTCCTGGACCGCCGAAGACGGCATGATCGTGGGCCGCAGCCCCGCCAATGAAAACCGCTACGGCGTGCTCCTCAGCGCGAAGGTCTATCACAACTTCCACGCCCGGGGCAGCTTCCGCGTCATCCACGGCGACAGCGGCTTCTACTTCCGCACCATGCGCATGAACGGCCCGGGCTCGGTGCAGGGCCTGCAGATGGAGGTGGACGCCAGCCGCGAGACCGGCGGGCTCTATGAGAGCAACGGCCGAGGCTGGGTGGTCAAGCTCGACGAGTCCATCCACGACAAAACCGGCTACACCCCTGGCCAGTGGACGAATTTTGACGTCCGCTGCCAAGGCCCCAGCATCAAGGTGAACATCAACGGCGTTCAAGTGGTGGACCTGATGGACGACCGCAACAACCGCATGGGCCGCTTCGGCCTCCAGCTCCACGCCAACATGCTGATGCACGTTGAGTTCAAGGGCCTGGAAATCATGGACCTTGCCGCTTCGCGCTAGGCTCGGATCAACCGCCCTCCCAAGCCTGTACTGCGCCAAGACATAGTGTGACATCTGTGCCAGGACATGGTGTGATGTTTAGGGGTTCCTTTTCCAGTGCTCCAGTGGTCCGAGGCAGGCTTGTCCGCTGTAGATGAGGTCGTCTTTGA
>JBGSIR010000043.1:0-15825 GCA_041742415.1 Fimbriimonadaceae bacterium
CCGCCGCCCCGGCGACCCCGCCCGCCTGGTCGCCGACAGCTCCCGCCTTCGCGAGGAGCTCGGCTGGTCTCCGCAGCGCGAAAGCCTGGACATGATCGTGGCCGACGCCTGGCAAGCCTTCCAGCGGCGCGGCTTGGCTTAGGGTCTACTTTCGCGCTTTGGCCAGCACGCTCGTCAGCACATCGGCGGTCTGATGAATCTGCTCGGGCGTGATGCCAGGGTGCACAAGGAGAGCCAAGGCTGTTCCCGTCAGCTCGCGGGCATTCGGAAGCGGGTTTGCCGGAGCCATGCCGCACATCTGGAAGCACTTTTCCAGATAGATCTCGCTGCATGAGCCAACAGACAGCGTCAGCCCAAGCTCTTGGCACTCCTGCTGCACTCGGTCGCGGCTCCAGCCATCGGCCAGGGCGGCTTCCTCGATGTAGAGGTACAGCCGGTACCAGGCGTGGGTGAGGCCCGGGCCGGGCAAAGGCAGCCTGATGCCCGGAATGCCCTGCAGGCGCTCGATGAAGAGAGCCGCATTGGCAGCGCGAGCCTTGTGCCATTCCTCCATGCGGCGAATCTGGATTCGCCCGATTGCGGCCTGGAACTCGGTCATCCGCCAATTGGTGCCCCATGTCTCGTGGAGCCACCGGAACCCGGGCGGGTGCTGGCGGTGATAGACGGCGTCGTAGCTTTTGCCGTGGTCCTTGAGGCTCCACATGCGCTTCCAGAGGTCTTCGTCGTCGGTGGTGACCATGCCGCCCTCTCCTCCAGTCGTCATGATCTTGTCTTGGCAGAAGCTCCAGCTTGCGGCTTCGCTCCAGCTGCCGACATGCCTGTCTCCGATCTTTGCGCCGTGAGACTGAGCGCAGTCTTCGATGATCGCCAGCTTTCGCTCATCGGCCAAGGCACGAAAGCCCTCCATGTCGCAGGGCCATCCTCCGAGGTGAACCGGCACGATGGCGCGGGTGTTTGAAGTGATCAGGGGCTCGACTGATTCAGGGGTGATGCATCCAGAGTCCCGGCAAATGTCCGCCAGAACAGGCCGGACCCCATGCAGAACGAAAGCGCTGGCCGATGCAACGAAGGTCCGAGGGGTCGTGATGACTTCGTCGCCCGGCTTGAGGCGCAGACCGCGCAGGATGACCTCCAAAGACACCGTGCCATTGCTCACCGCCAAGCCGTGCTTGGCTCCGCACCAGTCGGCGAACTCCGCTTCAAAGTCACGAGCCTCCCGCCCGGTCCAATAATTCACCTTGCCAGACCGCAAAACGTCGGAGGCGGCTTGAACCTGCTCCTCGTCAAAGCTTGGCCAAGGGGCCAGAGTGATCGGCTCGACCATCTTCTCCACCGTACCCGTCAGGCGCCCTTCGATCGGCCTATTGGGCGGGCCGGCACGCCGACCCAGACTTCAGAAGGCGGGATACGGCCCTTCAGAAACGCCCCGCCTCCCAGGGTTGCGCCGGCGCCAAGCTCTGAACCCTGGTGAATCGAGCTGCCAATGCCGGCATAGGCCTCCTCCTTCAAGATCACGCGTCCGCCCAGAGCCGCGCCGGGGGCTGCCTGGGAGTAGTCCTCCAACACGCACTCATGATCGATTGAAGCGCAAGTGTTGACGATGACGTGACGCCCCAAGACGGCCTCGGGCTGAACCACGGCTCCCGCGCAGACAAGCGCTCCAGCTCCAATCTGGGCAGAAGAGCAGACCCACGATGCTGGATGAACCACCGATGTCCAGGCAATATCTGGCCTCGCTTCTGCAATTCTGCGTCGGACTGAGTTCGCGCCAATCGCGATGTGCGCGGCCTGACCAGGCTCCAGAAGACTCAGCCCTCCATCCACCGGCACGCCCAAGATAGTCGCCCCCCATGCCGATTCCTGGTCATCCAGGATGCGCCAAGGATCGAGGCCAGCCGCGCGGGCTGCCGAGACGACGACGCGGCAGTGGCCGCCAGCCCCAATCACAATCAGCCTCAATCCTGCTTCCCCATGAATTCGGGCATGGTGGCGTGGCTGTCGGCAGAGATGTCCGAGCGCTTGAGCACCTTTTGAAAGGTCATTCCGATGATTTTCAGGTCAAGCCAAAGAGAGACGTTGTCGACATACCAAACATCGAATTCGAATTTTTGCTCCCAGCTGATCGCATTTCGCCCATTGACCTGCGCCCAGCCAGTGATGCCAGGCCTGGCCTCGTGCCGGCGAGCCTGCTGGGGGCTGTAGCGCTCCAGATAGCGGATCAGGAGTGGGCGAGGGCCGACAAGGCTCATTTCCCCTTTGAGGACATTGAAGATCTCCGGCAGCTCGTCCAGGCTGGATGAGCGCAAAAAGCGGCCATAGGGGATGAGTCGCTTCTCGTCGGGCAAAAGCTCGCCATCCGGCCCTCGATCGTCACGCATGGTGCGAAACTTCATCATTTCAAAGACCTCTGCATTTCGTCCAGGCCGCTTTTGACGAAAGAGAACTGGCCGGCCAATCTTTGCCATCGAAGTGATCCATAGCCCAAGCAGCACCGGCGTGAGAAGAATGAGCGCGACGAGCGACAAAAAGACATCTAGGACCCGCTTTCCATATCGGGCATAAAAAGATTGAGACCCTTTCATTTGCTCACCACCTGCTCGCGCTGAACCTGCTCAAGATAATCTGTCAAGCGGGCGGCCAGACGAGCGCGGTCAAAATCGCGCTCGGCCAGAGCCCGGCCGCGCTGGCCCATTTCTTGCCGATCGCTTCGGGCCGCCATGGCCTGCATAGCATCGGCCAATGATGCGCCGCCTCTGGGCGATGCCTCCAGGCCACAGTCATTTTCGCGAACCATATCAGCAACCCAGCCGGGATGATTCACAACAACGGGCAGGCCAGCCGAAATGAAGTCGAAAAATTTGTTGGGAGAGCTGCCGTAGCGAAACACGGGGATATCATCCAGAATCATCAGGCCGGCATCGGCACGCGGAAGCATGCGGGCAAGCTGGGACTTGGGCATCGGGTCGGAAAAGACAATGTTTTTGAGGCCCAGCTCGCCGGCGCGAGCCACCAGGGCAGGCTTCACCTTGCCGTCGCCCACCAGCCAAGCCTTGATTCCCTTGACGCCCCGATTCTCCAGCTCTGCGCAGGCATCCACCACCTGCATCAAGCCATTGGCAATGCCGTGTGCGCCCGGAAAGGCGAAGACAACATCTCCTGCCTCAATGCCATCAATTGCCAAACCTTTATCACCGCTGGGCGAGAAGACATCCAAATCTGCTCCATTGGGCACCATGGCCACTTTTTCCTTTGGAACACCCTTTCGAGCAAAGCTCTCGATCATTCCTGGCGAGAGCGCCACCCATCCACAAGCCGCTCGGTAGGCCAGGGATTCCAGAATCTCCATGCCCTGCAGCGCAATCGGATTCTTCATCCCCATCGCCCGGGGACCCTCTGGCCACGGGTCGCGAATCTCAAAAACAAAGGGCCTTCGATCGCGCTTCACCTTTCTCATCCAAATGCCCGGGATCGCGGCCGTGAGGGGAGCCGAAGTGGCGAACAGAAGGTCATATGGCTCTGATTGGGCCACATCAAGAGACCGCCGGGCAAATCGAATGAACTCCATGGCTCGAGCGGCCACGCCCATCGCGTTGGAATAGCTCATTTGGACCTCAACAACGTCGATGTCATCCACCCGGCCACGGCGAATTCCCTGGCTAAAGGGGCTATCCAGCCCAGTGGCCCCGGCTTGATGAGAGCCGCAAAGCATGGTGACCTCGTGGCCACGACCGATGAGCGCCCGCGCCAATTCATAGCTCCTCGTGCCTGTGGCGCCTTGGGGCGTGGTGAAGAACTGATGAACGTAGAGGATTTTCATCCGTCAAGTGAACTATGGCAGGTTGGCGGGCCCTGATGGTCCTGCAGGGCCAAGAGTCAGCAAGCCTTTCCGCGTATCTTCTGGTCCATGGACTTCATGGGCAAAGCCCAGACCTACCTGAGGCTGGGGCCAGCCTCGTTGGCCAGGGCCGCGCTGCACCGGCTTCGCATGAAGCAGGGATGGTATCAGAAGGCAGCCCCGGCCGGAGCCTGGTCGGGAGAGGGTCCAGAAGGCCGATGTCCGTGGCCGCACCGTCTGCCGCAGTCTTGGCAGGCTCCTGATGCTGAGGCGCTTTCTGATGCTGTCGAACGGCTCTCGAAGGGCCAGGCACAGTGGTTCGGCGGTGAATGGCGGACTATTCACACCACTTGGGCCGAAAACCCTGAATCTGGCTTTACGTTTGCGAAGACCCATTGGGCCGGGCTCAGCCAGCAAAGCGGGGGCGAGGCGGGCGACCTCAAGCTCACCTGGGAGCCGAGCCGATTCAGTTGGATCAGCCCCCTGATGCGCGCCCACGCCGCGGGACTGCCAGGGGCCGAGGAGGCTTTCCACCAGCTCTTCGCCGCCTGGCGGCTCAGCCATCCGCCAAACCAAGGGCCAGCCTGGATGTGCGGTCAAGAAACCTCGCTTCGAATCCTGGCTCTCATGCGGGCCGCTCAGGTTTTCCGAGCCGATCCGGAGCTTTGGGAAGTCGTGGCGGTCTCGGCGGAGCGCATCGAGATCAGCATCAGCTACGCCTTGGCTCAGCAAAACAACCACGCCATCTCCGAAGCGGTCGCCCTTTTTGCCGCATCCTGTGCCCTGCCCAACCATCCTCGCTCGGCTCATTGGAGAAGGCTGAGCCTTCGCCTGATGGGTGAGCTTTGCGAGGCGCAGTTTGCTGAGGACGGTGGCTACATTCAGCACTCATTCAATTATCAGCGAATGGCCCTTCGCCTCTGCGCGCACTTTTTGATCCTCGCCGAGGAGGCCAAAGCAGATATTCCGCCCGTGGTTCGCGAAAGGATCTCGGCGGCATGGCGCTTCCTGCACAGCCAGCAAGACGAAGCCACGGGCCGGGTTCCAAATTACGGAGCAAACGACGGAGCCAACCCCTTGGCCCTCAGCGCATGCCCCTATCTGGACTACCGCCCCGCGCTTGCCGCTGCCGCCTGGGCCGCAGACCGCATCCGCATTTATGAGTCTGGACCTTGGGACGAGGAGGCCGCTTGGCTTGGCGGAGCGGAATATCTGGCAGCGCCCATCCACCCCCCTGCCCGGGCCTCCGCACTAATGCGCGCTTCCGGCCACTTCGTGCTGCGCGCCGGGCTCGAGTTTGCGATGATGAGATGCCACGCCTACCGCACTCGTCCGGGCCAATGCGATTCGCTCCATGTGGACCTCTGGTCGAACGGCCGAAACCTTCTTCGGGATGCCGGGAGCTGGCGGTATTGGCACCCCTCGGGAGAAGAAACCTTCTTCAGCTCCACAGCGGCCCACAACACCCTGGAGGTGAACGGAAAGAGCCATATGCCAAAAATCAGCCGATTTCTCTATGGCGACTGGGTGCAGGACCAACTGATTGCGGCAAGCGACGCCTCAGTGACCGGAGAAACCCATGCATATGAGTCCGAAGGAGTTTCTCACCGCCGCACCCTGAGCCGAAGCGGAGACGAATGGATCATTGAAGACAGGATCACCGCCACTCAGCCAGCCCAAGGAGCCCTGCGCTGGCGGCTGGACCCCGGCCTCAGCTGGAGCCTCACTGACGGCCTCTGCCGCAGCGAAGCAGCCGAGATCTGGATTGAGGCTCCCGACGGCGCCAGCCTTGAGCTCGACTCAAGCGGTCCGGACTGCTGGGAGAGCCTTGACTATGACGAGCGGACGCGCCTGCCCGTGCTTCGAGTGAAGCTGGAGCTGGCAGGCGCCGCCACGGTGCGGACCCGAGTCAGAGTCCGGAATGCTCTAGAGTTGCCCGCGTAACCTCAACTGATTCGGCGAAGGAGATGGGCTCTGCCCCTCCTTCTCGCACGGCCTTCAGCAATGCTGCCACTTCTTCCGCGTGGCCCTTTTGAAGCTTGCCGCCCTCTTTGTTGAACCCAGGCCAGCCGAAGCCAGTGAGCTGGCGGAAGTTGTCGAGCTGAAGGGCTGCTCCGCCGCAAAACACTTCCACTCGCTCTTTGGGGAAGGACCCCGGCCCGTTGGCCAAGTAGTGAACGGTCGCAATGGATCCGTCCTCAAAAGTGAGCAAAAGCGAGCCCTTGTCCGAGTCAACTCCATCGGCCGCACCAGACACGAAGGCGCTCTGCACCGACTTGAGCGGAGAGCCCGTGAGGAAACGGCAAAAATCCACAAAATGGCAGCCTTCACCGATAATGCGGCCGCCGCCCGATTCGGGATCCTGGATCCACACATCACGCGGAATGGAGCCTGCATTGACGGTGTAGACGATGCACTTGACGTCCTTTTGGGCCGAGATCAGCTCCTTCATCTTTTGCGCCAAGGGCGCAAATCGGCGGTTAAATCCGACCATAACAAAGGGCGACTCAGCGGCCTCGTAGGCCTGGACCACGCCCTCCAACTGCTCGGACGTGACCGCCAGCGGCTTTTCAACAAAGACCTTTTTCCCCGCCTCAATGCCCCGCCGCACCATAGAGGCGTGGCTGCCGTGCTGGGTTGTGATCATCACGGTATCGATCTCAGGGTCGTTCCAAATCACATCCAGGTCGGTGGTGGAAACCTCGATGCCAAACTTCTGCGCCGCCTGAGTTCCGCTCACGCCGCCCTTGCTGGCAATGGCCTTCACCCTGCCGCCGGCCGCCTGAATTGCGGGCAACATTGTGCGGCGGGTGAAATTTCCTGCTCCGATGATGCCAAGAACCCCTTTGCTGGGCGCAGATGCGGGCTTGGGATTCACCCTCATGGTGCGCTCGGGCGCGGCCTGAGCTTCTGTCGGATAGTCCAAGAGCACACCGAGAGACTTTCCGAGCGAACCGTAGACCTCTGCCGCTTTCTCAAACGAGTGACGCTCCTCAATCATCGGCTTTACATCCAGCCGGCCATCCGCCATGCATGCGAGCACGGCCTCGAAGTTGCGCTGTGCGGTCCATCGAACATAGCCATAGGGGTAATCCAGCCCCTTGCCCTCATATGCCGGATCGTAGCGGCCGGGGCCATAGCTGCAGGAGACTTGGAAAGAGAGCTCCTTCTTATAGAAGAGGTCGCGGCTCAGCTCCAGCCCCGTCACGCCAACCAGCACGATCTTTCCGCGGGTGCGCGACATCTGCGCGGCCTGATGCATCGGATCTGAGCTGGGAGTGCTGGCGGTGACAATGACCGCGTCAACCCCAAAGCCGCCCGTTGCCGCCAGCGCCAGCGCCACCGGATCGCCGCCATCGGCAAGATTCACCGTCTGCGCGCCAAATTTCTCCGCCATCTCGCACTTGCGGCCGTCAAAATCACACCCCAACACATGGCAGCCTTGAGCCTTCAGCAGCTGCACCGTAATGAGCCCAATCAGGCCGAGCCCCGTCACCATCACGGTCTCGCCGAGCTTGAGGTCGCAAAGGCGAATCCCCTGAAGAGCAATCGATCCAATGACCGCAAACGAGGCCTCCTCAAAACTGACACCGTCGGGAATCTTCGCCACCAGATGCTCAGGGCACTGAACATATTCAGCGTGAGACCCGTTCGAAATCACTCTGTCGCCTGGCTTGAACCCGTGAACGCGAGCCCCCACTTCCAGAACCACCCCTGCATTGGAATAGCCCAAGGGAATCGGCTCATCAAGCTTGCTCTTGACGGCGTCATAGGTGGCGGCCAGCCCATCCGTCTTCACCTTGTCCAGCACCTGCTTCACCTTGTCGGGCTGCTGCCGGGCCTTTTGAATCAAGTTCGACTTGCCGAAACTGACGAGCATCTTCTCGGTGCCCACCGAAATGGCGCTCACCTGTGACCGGATCAGCACATCGCCTGACCCAGGGGTGGGAAGCGGCACTTCAGTCAGCAGTGTCTCGCCCGACCCAAGGTTTTGAAGGAGCTGTTTCACCAACTCAAATGCTACCAGGATAGAAAAACTGACCCCGCCCCGAAGGCCTTTCAGACCCCAGGCGCACACACCTCACATAATTCACAGCCCCGAAAAGCAGGCGGTCAGCCAACAAAACACTTTATTCGAATCTACGGCGCGATTCAAAAGATGCTTGCATCTGCCATTCAACCCCACCCGTGCAAGTTGAGCTAAACCCACCTCCTGAAATATCAACAACTGCACTTCAACCGAAGCTGTCCCCGGGACTGCAGGCAACACAAGGCGCCCAACACCCGAGTTTCGGCGACCTAATGCAGGCCCCGAGCCTGAAGCCACCACCAAAGAATCAGGATGCGCCAATGCGTACGATTTAAAGGCGACTGACCCTTGATGTCCTTCAAGACCTGCTCCAAATCAATAAACTCAGAAAGGACGCCGTGCTGCGAATCTTCTAAGCCAACCAGCTCTCCTCGAATGAGCTCCATCCATTGATCTTCTTGAGCTTCAAAACCCACTTTCCGGCGAACATCCAGTACATCCCGCCTCACCACATCGGCAACAGCATCCCTGAACACCTTTTTCGTCACTCCGTCCGGAGCGATCATGTCCGAAACAGAAAGGGACAGCGCAAAATCTGCTATCTCCGGCAATACATAAGGAACACGCCCCTCAACTGAGTGAGCCATGCTTGTGCTGTCTGCGCGCGCGAGCAAACCTGGAAGGCTCACGTCAAACATGTCATGCCACTGCATTGACTTAACAAACCCTCCCCGGTTTTGCTCTGCGCCTTTCAGCTCAACGTCTTGCATGAAGTCCCGCGAACTGCTGCCAAAGTAAGCTGACTTAAGCTGAGGCGGCAAAATCGGCTTGCCGGCCATATCACGAACGGCGCGATTCAGGAAATCAGGAGCAAGATACCGACCAACCTGAGCAAGGCCATTTAGCCCACTTGTGTCCGGATATCCAGAAAGCGACTTAAGGCGGCTAAAGCCAGATCCAAGCCCCGATTGCCTGAAAGCATCAGCGACCGCGGCTGTTCGGTACTTAGAGTATCCCCCGAAACACTCATCTGGACCCTGACCACTGAAAACAACCAAGACCCCCTCAGCGCGTGCCGCTTCGAAAACTTGATGCTCTGCCAAAACCGACGTCGAACCGAATGGCTCATCAACCGCCACTGCCACCTCCTTAGCTCGCCTAACAAAAGAGCTGGTATCGACGGAAACACAATGCAGCATCAAGCCATGCTCCTTCGCCGTTTTCGCTACGATGGCGCTTTCATCCGCCGAACTTCCATGCGCACTGTATGAAAATGCATGAATCACTTCATCAGGCTTCTGCTGTCTGTACAGGCCTACCAAAGCCGTCGAATCCACTCCACCCGATAATGCGACGCCTACCGGGACATCGCTTCTTAGATGCAAGGTCATGCTCGTCTGAAGCAGCGACCTCAAATACTCGGTCTGATCCGACCCAGTGGCCAAACTAGGTGAGTCTTTGCCGGGAACATAAAAGACTCCCTCATCTAACACACCCCCAGACTCAGCGCTAACCTTCAAGTATGACCCAGGCGGCAGGCGACGAATCGATGAGAAAAGTGTTTCCGAACCAACCGTAGCCCTGCCCCAGCGCAAAAAGAAGAACAGAGCGTCTCGGTTTAGGGCAAGATCCTGCCCAGGCAAAGCGGCCAGCGCTGTGATCTCCGAGCCGAACGCAATGTAGCCATCCTGCTCCGTAATGTACAGAGGCTTGATGCCAAGTTGATCCCGAGCTAAAAGAACAGATCCCTCATCCGGGTCGTACCATGCAAATGCAAACATGCCGCGAAGCTTTGCCAGGCATTCTCTTCCCCAAACCTTAAGACACTGGAACAAAACCTCAGTATCGGATTGGCTTGAAAACTTGACGCCCAAACCCTGAAGCTCCGCCCGAAGCTCGATGTAGTTGAAGATCTCTCCGTTAAAGACCAAATATGGTCCCGGAGCTGAACCATACGGCTGCCAACCCGCTTCGGACAAATCAATGATGGACAGCCTCCTGTGAATCAAGTTCAGGGAGACAACATCAGGCCAAGCCATGTCTTGCCGGCGTCCCGTTACAATGGCCCCCCTTTCATCAGACACAAGGAAACCCTCGTCGTCAGGCCCCCTGGCAGAGAGCCGATCGGCGATAGACAAAGCTGTCGAGCGGTCGAACTGAGCGGACCTGCTTCGACGAATCCATCCAAAAAATCCACACATAAGACTCTGTCTCCAAAAACAACTTATCTGATCAAACGTAGCAGATTGAACAATGGCAGGACCAAATGCTCATCCATTCACAACCGGAGCACCCTGCAGTTGCTCTGATGAACGGCCCTTGAATGCCGCAGACAGCGATAAACCCAACATCGCCATAAAGGCTGGTTCAAAAAGAATGGGATAAGAAAAATTAGCAGTCAAAAGCATGACAAAAGTCAAGAGACAAGGCCAACTTTGGTCAAGCGGCAACTTGACTACACGCCATGCGCTCAATATCGTCCCCAACCCAAAGACGCAACTCGCCAGCAATCCACCGATAACGCCAAAACCCAGGAAGGCTTGTGCATAAATATTGTGTGGGTCTGCGTAACCGACCTGCGGCAGCCCGTAACTCACACCAAACACCGGAAAGTCCAAAATTCCAGTGCGAAACGCCAGTGGAACCATATAGGACCGCGTATATGTGCCGTACTCGCTCAAGCTAACGCTTGCTATTCGATCAAAAATCGAGATTCCGCCGAGCATGGTAACAGCCAGTGCTCCAAGCATCAACAGTGAGACCGGACCGAACCCAATAAGTGTGGCACTAACACGCCTGCCCTGATGACGCCACATCGATATGCCTGCAAGCACAGTCGCTGCAAGAAAGGATATAGTCAGACTGCGAGTTGCCGGCAGCACCAGCCCGATAACCGCAATGGCTATAATGACGCCTGATAGGATCTTTTCCTTTAGATCTCTTGCAACAGCAAACTTGGCAACAGCGAGCAGCCCAACTAACGCTGATACAGTGGCCATTAGGATTGGATGCAGTCGGCCAGCGGAGGATCGAAGACCCTCTTCGCTCAGGGTACGAAAATCCCGGCCAACTGCAAGCACTGCCAGGAACAGAACGATCCCAAGAAAGCCCAAAAGAAGACCTGAAGGCAATCGCGGGGGCCGCGACGCCCCTACCAATGACCAGAAGCCTACGGCGCCGAGAACGAAAAAGATCGTCAAAGAAGGGCTGTCCCCCCACAGCGTGCGGCCATCGACAAGAAGATCAAAGATCAGCCTGAAAATCGCGATGCTGTAAAATGCTCCAAATATAACCGCTGAGGGCCGGCGAAAGCCTGCTAGTGGGCTGCGAAGAAGCAACGCAAGCGCAAATCCTGCTTCTATCAAGCGCATAGCAATTGACGGAACCCGGCTTTCACCGAGCCCAATATAAGATCCGACAATAATCGTCGTCGGAAACCCAAACAGATACAAGTAAACAGTCCAATCAGTAAGGCCGTGATCTCTGTGCATGGCGCGAAACCCACGCAAGGCTTTTGAAATAATGTTCACTTGCCCTTCACCTCTCCATTTGCAGACTCTTCCGCAAGCAATGCGGCCTCGCTTGGAGCTGAATCCGATCTGCTTTTGGAATCATCATCTGGACGCCCGGCACGCAGCATCGCCCACGGCAAGTAGATGATTCCAAATGCGATGGCATAAGCTAGAGGCATCCATTCCCAGGCCCCATTCGTTGCAGCAATATACTTCAATCCGGTCGCGCAGACCGTTGCAAGGCCGAACACAAGGAGGTGGAGGTGCACCTTTGAGAGTCCGCAATTAACGTTGTACGCCAGGGTCACAAGATTGTATACAATAAGCCATATTGAGAACGAAATCCAGAGGGTTGTAGAAAACTCGGCAATGCCCTGAGTCAAGAACGACAGGATGATACCACCCAAAAGCAGCGATGCCAGCGCAACAACCACTGAGAAGAGCCCTGACAGGGCGGAGAATCGCACGATTAATCGGCGAATCCCAGAATAGTCGCCGGCGGCAAAGAGTTGTGCGCTCTTTGGCCTTATGCTAGGCCAGATATAAGCCATAATGGCACAGACTGCGTAGAGGCGGAGCGTCGGACCATATGTCGCTACAGCAGTTGGTCCAACGGCTGAAGCAAGGATCCAATTGTCTGCTCCGATCGACATTCCCGAAAGAAGCTGTAGGCCGGCGAACAAGAGGCCGTTTTGTAGAAGATGTCGAGCGGCTTGTAAGGATGCTCCCTTTAGCTTGAGACGACCACCGTCCAGTTGAGTGCGGCAAAGTGCAACGAACACCGCAAGATTGATGATAGGCGGCACAAAAACGAGCGCAGCGATCAACTGAACAAGGCCGCCTCCAAAATAAACGACAAGGCCCTGGGCAGCAAGCTGAAGCAGAGTCGTTCCGCCTGCAACAATCGAAAAGCTGACAGGCTTGCCAAATGCGAGAAGCAGCCGTGGGCTTGTGGCAACTGGCAAACCGAACAATAGACCTGCCCAGACGACCAAGACACTGTTTCTCAAATCATTCGAATATGCATCCGTCGCGCCGGATACAAGTTGTGAAAAATCGATGTGAAGAAGAACAGGCGTAATGAGAACGGCCAGGAGGAGGCTCACGCAAGTGAGCGCAGATATGCTGGATGCCAGCCATCGATTAATTGCATCAGATGTGCCCGTTGCACGTTCAGCAGAAACACTATTGATGAGCTGCTCGCCAACTCCTAGATCGAGGAATGCGAGAAGGACCAGAGTAGTGGCAATAGTGAGAAATAGGCCGTACTGCTCCGCTCCAAGATAGCCTGCAACAAGGCGAATCTGGATCAGCGCGCCTGCGACCGAGATCACTCTTGAGGCCATTGAAGCCCCAACGACAGACTTTAATTGCCATGTCTTAGCTGATTCTCTGGCACTCAAGGCTAAACCTTCTGCGCTTTGCCCGCAAGTTCATCAAGATATTCTCGATGCTCAGCCTCTTGGTCAGCGTCCAGGAATCGACGTCGAAGAAACCGTGCAGGAGACCCGGCAACAATTGTAAGGGGCTCTACGTCCTTCGTGACCACCGAGTATGCGCCCACAATCGCTCCATCCCCAATGGTGACCCCCATCATGAGGACAGCGCCGTATCCAATCCAGACATCGTTTCCGACTGTGAGCCGACGCAAATGGGGGCGCCCAGCATCAATCATGGCAGTGCCAGGGAGGTCAAACGAGTGGTCATCACCTACTGCGGCCACGCGTCCCGCACACATCACCTTATGCCCGATCCTGATGTCGCCAGACAGCCAACACTCTGCGCCAAGGTAGCTTGATTCACCGATTACGATCGGGCCTCGACGAGAGATGACACAACCGGGCAGGACTGTTGTGCCCTTGCCCACTTTAAGATTTGGGTGCATCGCCATCAATGCATGCCTGCGAAGCGTCCAGATTCCCGCTTTTAGTTTTCGCACGGGCTCTCCGTTGGAGTTCCGGATACTGCAGACATGAGCACCTCGACTTGATGTTCCGGCCTGAAAAGACGAACACTTTCGATGATGTCTTTTCTGGGGGGCGTGGGTCCTTGTAGGATCGCTTTCATGGCTTCGACCAAGCTGCTCAAGTCGTTGGCCTTGAACCGAATGCCTTGGTTCAGATTGCGCACCACTTCAGCTTCTGGCCCTTGCTCTGTTGGATCGTCACTGATGACAACTCGGACTCCTGCGGCCAGAGACTGAGTTACAAGCAGCCCAACCTGTCCCGGAGACACAACCGCCGTAGAGTTAATAAATAGTGGCACAAGCTCTTCCGGCCTATAAACCTCTCCAAGAAACTCAACATCGATCCCCAGGCTCTTTTGAAGCTCTTCGAGAGATGGCCGCTCTGGCCCAGTTCCTATGATCACGGCTCTACTGTGAATCCCCTCCGACCGCAGCGCCGCGATCGCGTTAAACAATAGGTCAAGCCTCTTCCGGGCCATCAGCCTGCCTGAAAACAGCCAAACAGGCTTTTCATTGGCGTCAACGTTGCCTCGGCTTTCCAGATACCGTTCGCCAATTTCTATATCATTGCTGATATCCCGCGAGTTAAAGATCACGTAGACGTTTTCCGGCTTGAATCCCTGGCGAATCGCTACCTTTCGCGCGAAGCACCCATATAGAAGCAACGCATTCGCTCTCTTGTAGAACCATGTCCGATAGCGCTCCTTTGGGCTCGATTCAGGCTCCTTCATCCAGCCAATGCTCCAGAAAATGACCCGCCGCCCTAAGAATCTTGCCAAAAGAGATGAAAGCAGAGTGCTCGGATACTGAGGGTCTCCAAGATAGATAATGGCGTCCCATTTTCGCAGCGCTAAACTGATGAGGCCAGACTGGAACATGATTCCACGGAAGTACCTCGTTCGGGTGCAGATGAAATCTATGCCTTCGGGAATCTCAGCAGTGGGAATTGGGGCGCCTTTGCGCCTGTCGCGGTCGTCACCGAGGAGAGTCACTTGCATTCTAGAGTCGCGCGCGAGAGCTTCTAGAAAGGCCTGTCGGTAGTGAGGCCAGAACTGGTAGACAATCGCGATCTTCATTAGAATCGAATTTTGGCGAGGATCAGACGGGCCTGCCGGTCGCCTTGCTTTCCTTTGGCAGATCGGCCCGCCATACGGCAATAATCAAGGCAATCAAGAGCGAAAGCCCGAAGCAAAGCAGTCCGTAAGGCAAGTAACGCTTGTTGATGGGCTCTGGATCGGTCTCTGGTGACGCCAGAACTGCCCAAGCGACATCGGAAACTTGCTGGCCGACCTTGGCGACGGCAAGCCGATTTTCCAGGTCTCCCAGGACCTGCGCCTGAACTTTTGCCTGCCGCTCCAGGCGTTGATACTCCAACAGGCTGGGCGGGGTCCCCTGGAAGGCGGCTTTCCTAAGCTTGAGCTCCAACGCCGTTGATTCCCGCTCAACGACCAAGGTGCTGAGATCCTGGGACAAACCGTCGTTTACAATGCTCGTAGCCGCATCCGCCAGGCGGGCAACTTGAGTCTCAAGCACCCTCGCCTCAGCTTCAAGTCGTTTGAGGTCGGGCGCCTCTGGGCCAAGGGTAATTCTGGCCTTTTCAAGCTCTACTCTCTTCTCTTGGAGCTGTTTTCTCGCATCACGCAAAGCGGGATCAATTGCAGCGTTTGGGGCACTAGAATCGCTCTTGATCGCATCCAGCGCTTGCGATTTTTGCTTAGAGAGTTGAGCATCCAACACTTCGAGCCTAACCTCAAGTTGAGTGATTCGGCTCCGATCCTGCGCGACTTGATCCGGATAGACAGAAAGCCCTCCAGTTTCTTCGTCAACGATAATTGAGGCAAGAAGCATCTCCGTTGCCTCTGTGTCTGCTCTCCACTTCATCACCTCTGGAATGAGCAGGCGCATACTCTCTTCAGAGATTGTGGACTGCCAGTCACGGTCAACCTGCCGGGCAGCTGATATGACGTTCACCAAGCGATCTCGACCCAGCTCAGGTGTTGCGGCTTCCGTTGAAATGACGATTTGGTTGGCGCCGACAACTTCTTGAATATCGATCGTCTTCGTAAAGTCCTTCATGCTCAGCTTTTCGGCCTCGGCTGCAGTCTGGAGAACAGCCTGACTTGTGAAGAGTCCCAACGCGATTGAAGAAGGAGTCGTGCGAAGGCTAAGCGAACCCGGGGTCATGACCGGCATCTTGATCTGGACTTCAACTTTGCTTGACCATACTGGCGGCACGAAGTAGAGAATCCCGAGCAGAAGGGCCGAGCAAATGACGGCCGCACCAATGCTGGCTACCCATTGTTTTCTGGTCAGACTTGCCAGCCGATCGATTACGCTCATAGTGGGTTTCTCGTGTCCTTTGACAAGCCGGCCAAGCAGAGATCCGCAATGCGCCGGGCGGCTTGGCCGTCGCCGTAGGGGCTGGCGGCGCGGGCCATGGCTTTGTAGCTCTCGGGGTTTGAGAGCAGATCCGTGGCGCGGG
>JBGSIR010000044.1:0-3021 GCA_041742415.1 Fimbriimonadaceae bacterium
CCAGCATCGTTCCGCTTCGCCGAGTGTCCCGGCCCATCACCACATGGGCGGGCAGATCCTGAGTCTTGAGCCAGAGGCCAGCGGCGCGGCCAATCCGCAGCGCATCCTCCGCCCGCAAGTCGCGCCCCGCGACTCCACGCACTCCGTCGGTTCCAAATTTCAAGCCCATGTCCAGGCGGACAGGTTACCGAAACATCGGCAAAGGAGCCGAGCCTAAGCGTCCGGCTTCTTGCTGACCTTGACCTGCGCAGCCCGCACCAGGCGGTCGTGAAGCAGCCAGCCGGCGCGGAGCTCTTCCACCACAGTGTCCTCATCCAAGTCGGCGTTCATTTCGATGCCGATCGCTTCGTGCACTTCGGGGTCGAGCGGGGCGCCCAGAGAGACGATGCGACGCACGCCGTTCTTTTCCAGCGCCCGCATCAGCTCGCGCTGAACGCCGTGGAAGCCATCCACGATTTTCGCCAAATCCTGGCCATCAGCTGTGGCCTGCAGGCCGCGGGCAAAGTCATCGAGGGCGGGCAGAAGGTCTTCCACCATGCCCTGGGAGGCATATTGGCTTTGCCGTTCCCACTCGTTCTGCTTGCGGCGCAGCACGGTCTGCAGCTCGGCGGCGGTGCGCAGATAGTGCTCGGCCTTCTCCTGCCAGTCCTTCGCTTGAGACGCCAGCGCCTCCTTTTCGGCCAAGAGCGAGGCCATCGGGTCTTCCGCAGCAGCCTCGGCTTGCGGAGCCTCGTTCAATGCCTCTTCCACAGGTTCACTCATGACGGGCTGGAAGGGTACCAGTCGCCTCAGGGCAGCACCAGTCGCGAGACCCTCCCCGCGAACATTTCGACCAGGACCGGCTCCCCGGCGTGGTCGGGCTCGATGGCCGTCAGGCCGTTCAGCTCCTCCGGCAGAGTGTGCAGAACGGTCTCGCCAATCCCCATGGACTGAGCTTCGCCAGAACCTGACGTGCGGATGCGAACCGAACGCACATGGCCAAAGCTGAAGTCGCCAAAGAGATAGCTCCCCGACCCGCCCAGGGCTGAGCCGCGATAGACAAAGCCGCCGATGACGCTGCGCCCGTCGGACCGGGGCCAATCCAGGAAGGGCTCCATCTTTGCCTCGGGACGAGCCGCGCCCGGGTGGGCCGTGGCCAGGCGGCCCTCACGCTGCGGCCAGCCATAGTTGCGCCCCCCGGCGCCGCGGGGCTCAAAGTTCAGCTCCTCGCGCTGCTCCTGGCCGACATCGGCAATGCTCGCCGCGCCAGTCAAACGGTCATAAGTCCAGCGAAACGGGTTGCGGACTCCCATCGCCCAAATCTCTGGCCGGAACTCAGTAGAACCGCGAAACGGATTGTCCGCCGGGATGCCGTAGTTTTGATCGGGATCGGCCGGAAAGTCGTCAACTCGTGGGTCGATGCGAAGGATTTTTCCGCTCAGGTTCCCAGCGGTCTGAGCGTTGTTTTCGGTGTCATTGGCCAGCGTTCCATCGCCCATGGCGACGCGCATCATGCCCTGGTCATCAAAGCGAATGGCGCCTGCCTTGTGGGTGCTGTCGGCGGCCTGTGTCACCGTGAGAATCATTCGCAAAGAGCCGAGGTCAGCGGTTCGGCCATCGGCGGAAAGCGTGAGTCGCACCACCCGCACCGTCGTGAGCGGCTCGGCGGTAAAGGCCACATAAATGAGGCGATTCGTGCCCGCATCGGGGTCGAGAGCAAACGAAAGCACGCCCTGCTGGGCCCCGCTGGCGAGCAGCCCGCTCAGGTCCACCACAGGCGCAGAGGCCAGCGAGTCATTCTCCAAAAGGCGAATCAGCCCCAGGCGTTCGGCGACATAGGCCAGAGAGGGATTGGTGGGATGGGCGGCGTACTGCACCGGAAAAGAGAGGCCGACGGCCATGGTCTGCATTCCGAGCTGAGTCGGGACAGGGCCTTCTCCTGAGCCAGAAAGCGCGCACCCCGCCCCCGCCAAAACCGCCGCTGCCCAAGCCCACTTCCGCACGGCCCATTATCCCCCGCGCCAATCGCCCCACGCTGCCCGGTACACTGCCTCCTTAGCGGGGGCAGCCCCGTAAGGACGGCCAAGCATGGGAATCTTTGACAAGATCCGCGGCGAGTTCATCGATATCATCGAATGGACCGACAACACGACGGACACAATGGTCCACCGCTTTGAGCGGCACAACAATGAGATCAAGAACGGAGCCAAGCTCACCGTGCGCGAATCTCAGGTGGCCGTCTTTGTGGATGAAGGCCAGATCGCCGACGTCTTCCCGCCCGGCATGTACACGCTGGAGACGGCCAACCTGCCCGTGCTCAGCACCCTCAAAGGCTGGAAATATGGCTTCAACAGCCCCTTCAAAGCCGAGGTCTATTTCGTCAACACGAAGCGGTTCACCGACCTGAAGTGGGGCACCAAGAACCCCATCATGATGCGCGACCAGGACTTCGGCATCGTGCGGGTGCGGGCGTTTGGCACCTACTCCATGCGCGTGAGCGACGCCGGAACCTTCCTCAAGGAGATCGCCGGCACGAACTGGCAGTTCACCACCGACGAGATCAGCGAACAGACCCGCAGCTGGCTCGTTTCCAGCTTTGGCGACGCCGTGGCCGAGGCCAAGATCCCGGTGATCGACCTCGCCGCCCAGTACGAAGAGATGGGCACGATTCTCACTTCGCGGGTGAACCCGAAGTTTGCCGAGCACGGTCTCGAAGTGCTCAACATGACCATCGAGAACGTCTCCGTTCCGCCGGAAGTGGAGGCCGCCATCGACAAGCGCAGCAGCATTGGCGCCCTGGGCGACCTGAACAAATACATGCAGTTCCAAGCCGCTGAATCGCTCACCGAGAACCCCGGAGGCATGGGCGCGATGGGCGCGCAGATGGGCATGGGCATGGCGATGGCCAACCAAATGGGCCAGGCCATGAACCCCCAAAGCCAGCCCGGCGCCGCCCCGCCGCCCCTGCCGCAGGCCGAATGGCATGTGGCCGTGGACGGCGCCCACAGCGGCCCTCTGGACATGGCCCGCCTTCAGGCTCTC
>JBGSIR010000045.1:0-7140 GCA_041742415.1 Fimbriimonadaceae bacterium
GGCCGGTCATCTCGTCCAGCCCCGCGCAAAGCCCCGCGAGGTGGTGGGGAAAGTCGGGCTCGGGGTCGCAGGCAATGCCGATGATGCGGGTGGCCGCGCCGCTCAGCTCCCAGGCCAGTCCGGCGTGGGTGCTGCCGCTGCTGCTGGCGAAGATGATTTGGTCGAAGGATTGATCCAGCTCTTGGGCGGCGAGGACGAAGCCCCAGGCTCCCAGCGGCATCGATCCGCCCACCGGGATCACGACGGTGCCCAGCTCGCGGGCTTTGCCTTCGGCGGCAGCCTCCAGGTCTTCCCAGTCGCCATCGGAGACGAGGTGGATGTGGGCGCCAAAGAGGCGGGTGAGCGTCTCGTTCCCGCCTCGACCCAGTGGGGGTTCGGCAGGCTTTCCGGCGGGCGCGTCGAAGGGCAGCTCCATCACCACGGCGTGGCATTCGATGCCGTGAACGGCGCAGGCGGCGGCCATCTGCCGCACAAAGTTGCTCTGCAGGCTTCCGCTGCACACCACCCGCTGGGCGCCCTGATCGATGAGCCAGGGCAGGATGAATTCGAGCTTGCGGGCCTTGTTGCCTCCGCCGGCGAATCCGGTGAGGTCGTCGCGCTTGCACCAGAGGTCGATGCCCAGCTCCGGCGAGGCCCGGTCCAGGCGGTGCAGCGGCGTGGGGCCGGTCATCAGGCGCACGCGGCGAGGAGGCATCTTGGTGGGCAAGCTACCCGAGGCGCCAGACTGGGGCCGTGAAGAAGGCGCTCATTGGCATCGGGATCTTTCTGGCGGCGGCGGTTTTAGGCGTGGGCATCTGGCTCGGCCCGGCGGTGTGGGATTTTGCCCAGGCGGGGGTTTTTGAAGGGCAGGAGCGGCGGGAATACACCGGCGGGCGCATGGACGACCTGCGGGCGCAGCACATTGCGGTGATGCTCTACAGCGAGAGCGAGGGGGCGCTGCCGGAGGCTTCGGGCTGGATGGACGCCGCCATGACCCGGGCCGAAACCGCCGACCTGGGCCGAGACGAGGCGCTGAAAAAGTTTATGAGCCCGGAGGCCCAGGGCGAAGGCGAGTTTGGGTACGCCATGAATGAGGCTCTCAGCCGGGTCTATCCCGGAGATGTGGAGAGCCCTGAAAAGGCCATTTTGATCTTTGAATCGTCAGATTTATCCTGGAACGCCTTTGGCGATCCGAAGAAGCTTCGGCCAGACCCGCCGCGCGAGGACGGCAACAAGGCCGTGACCCTGGCGGGCGAAATCGTTGCCAATTGACTTTGGCCCAGCAATCTGCGGGCGGCATCTACTAAAATTTTCTTGGCAGCGCGGCCATCGCGCGCCACTCTGCGCTCTCATTCAACGAAGAAGAGGAGACTAAACCATGGCATCCACCCATTCTCATTCCGAAATTCACCTCGATCGCAAAGCTTTCTTGCGGATGATGATGACCAGCCGCGAAGGCGACCGCCGCGAAGGCATCCTTCTGCGCCAGAGCAAGGGCTGGTTCCAGGTGAGCGGAACGGGGCACGAAGCGGTGGGCGCCCTGGCGCATTGCCTGCGGCCGGATGACTACCTGTTTCCCTACTACCGCGACCGCGGCCTGATGATGGCGCGGGGGCTGAGCAGCAAGGATTTGGCGCTGGCCTATTTCGCCAAGCGCGAGAGCAGCAGCGGCGGGCGTCAGATGCCCGGCCACTACAGCAGCCGAGAGCACAATGTCGTCTCGGTCTGCACCCCCACCGGCGGCGGCCTGATTCCGGCGGCCGGCGTGGCCTGGGGCATGCAGCTTCGAGGGCAGGACGGCTGTGTGCTGGCGACGGTTGGCGATGCCGCCTCCCGCCAGGGCGAATTTTTTGAGGCGTGGGCATTTGCGGTGCAGGAGAAGCTGCCGCTCATCATCGCCATCGAAGACAACAAGTACGGCATTTCGACGCCGACCGAGAAGTTTTTGGCGCTGAACTTTGGCGGCGTCATCAGCGAAGAGCACCTTGTGAAGGTCGATGGCCGCCGCGTGGATGCCGTGCTGGAGGCGGGCGCCGCGGCCGTGGCCAAGGCTCGAGAGGGGCGCGGACCGACTCTGATGTGGATGGACTTGGACCGCCTGAGCAGTCACACCTCTTCGGATGACCACCGCGTTTACCGAGACCTCGATGAGATTGCGGCGATGCAGGAGCGCGACCCGATTCGCCTTCTGAAAGAGGAGCTGATGGCTGCCGGAGAGCTGACCGAAGCCGAGTTTGAAGCGATGCAGGCCGAGATCGTGGCCGAAGTGGACGCCGAATATCGCGAGGCCGAGGCCGCCGAAGACCCCCGCGCCGAAGAGGTCATGGATCATCTTTGGGGCGAGGAGCGCGAGGCAGAGGCTCCGCCCATCAGCCCCGGCCCCATGACGATGGTCGAGGCGATCAACACCGTGATGCACCGTGCGGTGGAGGCCGACCCCGAGCGCATTTTCTTTGGCGAAGACATCGAAGACCCCAAAGGAGGCGTCTTCAAACTCACCGAAGGGTTGAGCGCAGCGCACCCCAAGCAGGTCTTCAACTCCCCCTTGGCCGAAGCCACCATCATCGGCGCGGCGGTGGGCATGGCCAGCATGGGCATGAAGCCGGTCTTTGAGATTCAGTTCATTGACTTCATGCCGCCGGCCTTCAACCAGATTCTCACGAACATCTCCACCCAACGGTGGAGAACCTTTGGCGACTGGCCGACTCCGATGGTGATCTACGCCCCCTATGGCGCCTACCTGCCGGGCGGATCGCTTTGGCATAGCCAGGCCAACGAAGGCTTCCTGGCGCATTGCCCGGGCATCAAGATCGCGATTCCTTCGACTCCCGAAGATGCCGCCGGGCTTTTCTGGACGGCGATGCACAGCGACGACGCCTGCTTCATTCTTATTCCGAAGCACATCTTCCGCAAGCGCGTGAACGTGGAGACCGTGGAGCCGACGCCCTTTGGGAAAGCCAAGGTGCGCCGCGAAGGCAGCGATGTGACCGTGGTGAGCTGGGGCAACACGCTGGAAATTGCTGCGGCAGCGGCTGACCAATTGGTGGGCGAGGCCTCGGTGGAGATCATCGACCTGCGCACCGTAGTTCCCTGCGACTATGAGACCATTGCAGCGTCGGTCGAGAAGACGGGCCGCCTCGTGGTCATCCAAGAGGACACCCGCACATGCGGGTTTGGCCAAGCGGTGGTGAGTGAGATGACCACAAACCCCGACCATTTCAACCTCCTCCTGGCCGCTCCCGAGCTGGTGAGCCGGCCCGACATTCACATCGGCTACAACCCGATCTATGAATATGCCGCTCTGCCGAGCGTGGAAGACGCGGTGGCGGCGATTCGCCGCACCATGGCCTGAGGCGGAACTTCAGGCACAGGACAAGGGTTGAGGAAGGGAATGAGGATTCTCGTCACGGGCGGCTGCGGATTCATCGGCAGCAACTTCCTCAATCTCTTTGTTCGCGAGAATCCCGGCATTGAGTTTTTGAACTTGGATGCCCTCACCTACGCGGGGAATCCTCAGAGTCTGGAAGTGCGCGAGCTGCCGAACCACCATTTGGTGAGGCTGGACTTGGCCGATGCGGACGAGGTGATGCGCGTGTTGAAGGATTTCGATCCCCACCAAGTGGCGCACTTTGCTGCCGAGAGCCACGTGGACCGATCCATTTTGGGGCCAAGCACGTTCATTCGCGCTAATGTTCAGGGGACTCTCCACCTTTTGGAGGCCTGCCGGGCAGTGTGGGATGGAGGCTTTGAGGGCCGGGTGTTCCACCACGTTTCGACCGACGAGGTCTACGGCGAGCTGGGCGAGCAGGGCGCCTTTTCTGAAGAGAGCCCCTACCAGCCCAACAGCCCGTATTCGGCGAGCAAGGCCGCATCTGACCATTTGGTGAGGGCCTGGGGCAAGACCTATGGCATGCCGGTGAAGATCACGAACTGCTCCAACAACTACGGCCCTTACCAGTTTCCCGAAAAACTGATTCCTTTGATGATCCAAAACGCTTTGGAGGACAAGCCGCTTCCGGTCTACGGCAAAGGCGAAAACGTGCGGGATTGGCTATTTGTCGAGGACCATGTCCGCGCGATTTGGGAAGTGATGAACCGGGGCAGGCTGGGGGAGACTTATCTGATTGGCGGCGCCAGCGAGCGGCGAAACATCGACGTTGTGCGGGCGATTGCCCACGCCGTGGCCGAAGAGACCGGCGCCGACCCGCAGGCCAAGCTGGACCTCATCACCTACGTCACCGATCGGCCCGGCCACGATTTCCGCTATGCCATCGACCATTCCAAGATCACGAATGAACTGGGGTGGCGCCCAACGGTGGCGTTTGAAGAGGGGCTGCGGCAAACGGTGCGCTGGCAGATCAGCCGCCAAGAATGGGTGCGCGATGTGCAGTCCGGCTCCTATCGCGAGTGGATTGACGCCAACTATGGAGCCCGGCTTTGATGAGAAAAGGCATTATTTTGGCGGGCGGTTCGGGCACTCGTCTTTATCCGATCACGAGAGGGTGCAGCAAGCAGCTTCTTCCGGTCTATAGCAAGCCTATGATTTACTATCCTCTCAGCGTGCTGATGCTGGCAGGAATCAAGGAAATCTTGGTGATCACAACCCCGCACGAGAGCAGCCAATTCGAGCGGCTTTTGGGGACGGGTGAGGAGTGGGGCGTCCGCTTTGAATACGCCGTCCAGCCCCGGCCCGAGGGGCTGGCGCAGGCCTTCCCCATCGCTGAAGAGTTCCTGGCGGGCGCGCCCTCGGCCCTTGTCCTTGGAGACAACATCTTCTACGGACAGTCTTTCAGCCATTTGGTGCAGTCGGCCAGCGCGCTCAAAGAGGGCGCCACAGTCTTTGCCTATCGCGTGGAGAACCCCCGAGCCTATGGTGTGGTTGAGTTCGATAGCGAGGGCCGGGCGATCAGTCTAGAGGAAAAGCCCGCCGAGCCGCGCTCCAATTTTGCGGTCACCGGCCTTTACTTTTATGACCACCAAGTGGTGGAACGGGCCAAGGCCCTCAAGCCCAGCCCAAGGGGCGAGCTGGAGATCACGGATCTCAACCGCATCTATCTGGAGGCGGGAGAGTTGAGCGTCGCCCGGTTCGGGCGTGGCTTTGCATGGCTGGACACGGGTTCGCCGGAATCCATGCTGCAGGCGGCCAACTATGTGCAGGCGGTGGAGGAGCGTCAGGGCCTGCTGGTGGCCAGTCCGGAAGAGATCGCCTTTCGCATGGGCTGGATCGACCGCGCCCAGCTCGCTGCTCTTGCCGAACCGATGGCCCGCAACGGCTATGGCCGCCGACTTTTGGAGATCGCTAAGGAGCAATGAAGCGCATCGATTTGCCGATCGAGGGCGCCTGCCTGGTTCATCCTCAGGTTTTTGGTGACGCCCGTGGGTGGTTTTTTGAGGCCTGGAATGCCGCCAAGTATCGAGACATTGGGCTGGAAATGGAGTTCTGCCAGGACAACTGCTCGCTCTCGGCGCCGGGCGTGCTTCGCGGGCTCCATCACCAGTGGCCCCAGCCGCAGGGCAAGCTCGTGCAGTGCCTGCGCGGGAGAATTTGGGATGTTGCGGTGGATTTTCGCAAGGGAAGTCCGACCTTTCTGCAGTGGCACGGCGAAGAGCTGAGCGAGGAAAACCACACCGCGTTTTGGATTCCCGAAGGTTTTCTGCACGGCTTTGTTGTGCTCGATGGCCCGGCCCTGGTGGCCTACAAAACGACCTCTGCGTATGTGGCTGAATATGACGCGGGCGTGCGCTGGAACGACCCCTACATCGGCGTGCAGTGGCCTATTGAATCTGAGCCCGAAACCCTCAGTGCGAAAGACCTTGCGCTGCCATGGCTGAAGGATGTTTTGGAAGAAAGACAGCCGATGTGGAAGCCCAATGAACGATAATTGAGCCCGTGACGGATCTGATTGGTCAATGGGTGGGCAAATCGACGCTGAGGCTGGCTTGGCCTGGCGAGCCCGAGAACCTCTACGAAAGCGCGACAACAATGACTGTGGAGGACTTCGGCGGGTGCTTCCAAGTGGCCTACACCTGGGAGCATGACGGCGAGCCGCAGCAGGGGCGCATGATCGCGGCGAAGGCCGAGGATGGTCAAGTGACGGCCGGATGGGTGGACACCTGGCATCAGTCCGGCGCCGTGCTGCAGATGAAGGGCGGACCTGACCTGCGGGTCACCGGCTCCTATGGCGTGGGCGATGGCGTCCATCCGGATTGGGGCTGGCGCATTGAGATCCGCCGCGAGGGCGAAGGGCTGATGATGGAAATGACCAACATCAGCCCCGAAGGCGAGGAGGAGTGGGCCGTGCGGGCCCTCTGCTCACCAGCCGAGGTGGCTTAGCTCGACGCCAGAGCGGCGGCGCACCAGGATTTCGCCTTCAGAATCGGCTCCGCCGTCGCATTTGACTCGTGCCCGCAGGGTCACCTTGGCTCCTGCGGGCAGGTCGGCGAGGCTGAACGAATAGACGTTCGCAACATTCTCACCGCCGGTGCGCCCGACGTGCTCGTCGGCTGAGGCCTGCTTGCCGTTGACGTGGAGCCATGCCCCGGAGATATCGAGCCGGTGCGCGCCTGCGGTGTATTGGAAGACCACATCCCAGCCGCCCGGGCCGTCGATGGCTCGGGTGATGTCCCAGGTGCGCTCCACCCACTCCTCGCCGATTTCGCCAGACCGCCATCCGGCCAGAGGCGCCGCGAGCTCGGCGGGCAGGGGGTTGCGATAGTGCACCGACTGACGGCGCAAGCGGGTGAGGTGCCCCGGCAGACGCTCGACAAATCCGGGCCAGTCCTTCGAGCCCGTCCAAACGACTTCGCTGAAGGCCGAGAGGCGCGGAAAGGCCATGTATTCGACATGGTTGGGGGTCTTCATGTATTCCGACCAGAGCTGGACTTGGGCGCCCAAGACGTGCTTCTGCTGTTCGGGGGTCAGCTCCTCGGGGCGCGGATCATAGCTGTAGACCGCCCGCAGGCCGAGGTTTCCACCGATGGCAAGGGGCTCGGAGAGGCGGTCGGCGGACTGGTAGTAGTCCAGATAGGTGTGGCTGGTGGGGGCCATCACCACGTCGTGGCCCATGCGGGCGGCGGCGATTCCGCCGGATTCTCCGCGCCAGCTCATGACGGCGGCGCCAGGGGCCAGGCCGCCTTCCAAGATCTCATCCCAGCCGATGA
>JBGSIR010000046.1:0-6090 GCA_041742415.1 Fimbriimonadaceae bacterium
GGCCCTGGCCGCGCTTCAGAGCCTGGAGCAGCCCATCAACGAGTTCTTTGAGGGCTCGATGGTGATGGCCGAGGACGCCGACGAGCGGCAGCGAAATTTGAACCTGATGGCGGCGGCGCGGGCGGCGATCCTGCTCATCGCCAACCCCCGCCTGCTGAAGGCCGAAGACGCCTAAGCCTGGCTCAGCCGCTGGACGTGCTTGGCCAGCATGTCCAGCTCCAGGTTCACCCGGTTGCCCGCCTGCTTGGTGTGCAGATGGGTGTGCTGCCAAGTGTGGGGGATGACGGCCACGCGGAACGAGGTGTGGGAGGGCGCGATGACGGTGAGCGAGATGCCATCGAGCGCCACCGAGCCTTTGTCGATGAGCAGCGGCGCGGCTCCATCGGGGATGGAGAACTCGACATCAAAAAAGCCCTCCTGCGGCGTGATGGCGAGGATCTGGGCGACCGCGTCGACATGGCCCAGCACAAAATGTCCGCCCAGACGGTCGCCCACGCGCAGGGACCGCTCCAGGTTCACCAGCGAGCCGGGCTGAAGGGCTCCGAGCGCCGTACGGCTCAGGGTCTCCGGGCTAAGGTCGAACTTCAAGCGGGCGGCCTCGTCCAGGGCCGTGAGGCAGGCGCCATTGACCGCGATGCTCTCGCCAGTCTGGAGCGGGTCGTTGGGCCAGGCTCCGTCGGCGTCCACTTCCAGCCGTGAGCCCGTGAGGGAGGCGACTCGGCCGACGGCTTGAACGAGGCCCGTAAACATCTGCTCCATTGTGGCGGCTGGCGAACCCCGCAAATCATCCGGTTGGGCCGGGGGGCTGGGCTCCGATAAGCAACACAGGACGGAGCTCCTGCGCAATGGCCATTCGAAGCACACTGACAACATCCGCCAAGACGTCGCTGCAGCAGCGCGTCGACCCGCGGGTGTTGGTCGCCAGCCAGGTGCTGCAGCTTGCGGCGCCCGATCTTCGCCAGGCGGTGGAGTCGGAGCTGATGGAGAATCCGGCCTTGGAGATGGTGGACGACGACGAGGCGCCGCTTCTTGACTCCCAGATTTTGGCCTCGGTGGCGCCCGATGAGCTTCGCACCCGCGGCTTGGACCATGAAGGAGTGCGCAGCCAGCCCAGCGACGGTCAATCGACCGATTGGCTGGACTTTGCCAGCTCCACCGACTCTTTGTGGGATCACCTCTTTGCGCAGCTTCGCTCCCGCCTCGATCCCGACCCGCATGGCCTGGTGCACTACCTGGTGGGCAGCGTGAACGAGCGCGGTTATCTTTCGGTCTCGCCCGAAGAGACGGCCATCGACTGCGGCTGCTCACTGGAGGAGGCCGAGGAGGCCATTCAGGAGCTGCAGGCCTGCGAGCCGGCGGGCATTGGGGCCCAGAACGTGCGCGAGTGCCTGCTGCTTCAGCTCCGACGCCCCGAGACCGAGGCCGAAGTCCTGGCCCGCCGCATGATCGAGAATTTTTGGGATGAGCTGGTGGCCCGCAACGCCCGCACTATCATGCGCCGGCTCAAGGCATCGGAAGACGATGTGGAGGAGGCTTTTGCCGTGATCCACCAGCTGCAGCCGCACCCGGCCGACCACTTTCGCACCGTTTCGGCGGCAAGCCGGGAAAAGAGCGTGGCCGCGCTGCCCGACCTTCGGCTGAGCCTGGACGAGCAGGGCTGGCACGTGGATGTGCCCGGCGCCGACCGCCACACGCTGCGGGTGACCAAGAGCTACGAAACCCGCCTTCGCGACATTGACAAGGGCCGTCGCTCCAACCGCGACGAGCGCCGGCACATCGCCGAATATGTCGACCGGGCGCAGATGTTTCTGGACGCCCTGGAGCAGCGGCGCGAGCACATGGTGCGCATCGGCTCGTACCTGATTCAGTCACAGACCGGGTTCATTCAGACAGGGCGGTATGAGTTTTTGCGCACGCTGACGCGGTCGAAGATGGCGGCGGACCTTGGCCTGCACGAAAGCACCGTGAGCCGAGCGACCAACGCGAAGTTTGTGCAGATTGCCACCGGCGAAATGGTGAGCTTTGAGGCCTTCTTCAAGCCCGCGCTGCGCATTCAGAAGATGATCGAGGAGATTCTCTCCAGCGAAAACCCGGGGGCGCCGCTGAGCGATGAGGCCATCATGAAGATCTTGGCGGAGCGCGGCGTGAATGTGGCCCGGCGCACCGTGAATAAGTATCGCGACCGGCGCGGGCTTCTCAGTTCACGCCGACGCCGCACGGCCTAACGGCAGAAAAAGTGGTCGGGATGAGAGGATTCGAACCTCCGACCTCGTCGTCCCGAACGACGCGCTCTACCAAGCTGAGCCACATCCCGACATGCGGTTGAACGGCGAGGCGGGGCGAACCCACGGGAAGCCTCTCCGAATCTCCTAAGGTACCGAATCGCCGGGCGAGCCTGGCAAGCCTTGCTAGGCCTTCGGGGCTTCTTTTGTCTCGGCGCTGCGGCGGCCGGCCGAGTGGGCATAGAGGCGAATGCCGGCGTTGCAGATGAGGCTGCCGATGATGGCCAAGACCACCAGGACGATGACCTGGAGGAGCGACTGGCTGAGGTTTTGAACGATCTGATTGAGGTTCAGCGAGGCCTCTGGCTTCACATCGAGCACGACGGAGGGCGGCTTGCGGAAGATGTCCAGCGCGAGCTTGAAGCACCACGCAATCAGGCCGGCCCCGGCCAGGAATGCGGCGATGCCCAGCACAGGCCCCCAGAAGAGTCGTCCCTTCAAGCTGATTGCTCCGGGACTGATCATACCGTTGCGGGCGGCGGGTTCGCCTTTGAACCCAACCGCCCGGTCTTGGACCCGCAAAAATACGGGTCTGCAGCGTCGAGACGGCTTCGCGGCCCAAAGGCTTGGCTTGCGGGTCTTGTGTGGGCGACGCTGCCCGGGCCCGCTTCGCCTGTGCCCATTGGGGCCGCTCGGCTTGTAATTTGGGTTCTCGGGCTCGCCCAAAGGCGATCCTCTGTTCCCTTTTGCTGGGCCGCAAGCGGCTCAGCCCTTTGCTCAGGCCTCCGAAGTGAGCTGACGGGTTAGGTGCAAAGAGACCCCTCGCCGACGCTGGCGATTCACCCCATTCGGTTGGTTCCTCCGCTGCCTCAATCGAGGCATTCGGCCTGGGACAGCTTCATTCTACACACAATCAACGACGCTTGGGCCGGGGCGGCCCGACTTGCGGCACAATAGGGGAGCAAAGGAGCAATGGTGATTCGCTTTGTCGCCGCAGCCATGGTTCTGGCTGCCGCCTGCCTGAGCGCCGCTGAAAAGCGCGTGCTCACCGTGTGGGGAGAAACCATCACCGCGGACAGCAAGGGCCTGGACGACGTCGTCCGCACCTTTGAGAGCGAAAATCCCGGGGTGGAAGTGCGCCTGCTGGGCATGGGCGCGGGCGGGATGAACCCGCAGAAGCTGATGACCGCCATCGTGGGTGGAGTGCCGCCGGACATCGTGAGGCAGGACCGCTTCACCATCAGCGACTGGGCCAGCCGCAGCGCCTTTTCTGCGCTCGACGATCTGATCGCGCGGGATCGGGAGGAGCCGCGAGGAGTGCGCCCCGAGGACTACTATCCTGCCGCCTGGGCCGAGACGCAGTACGAAGGCAATACCTATGGCGTGCCGATTGCGGCCGACAACCGAGCGTTTTTTTGGAACAAGGATCTCTTTGCGCAGAAAGCCAATGAGCTGCGCGCCGCCGGGCTGGACCCCAACCGGCCGCCGCGCACCTGGAGCGAGACGCTGGCCTACAGCCGCGTGCTCACCGAATTGAACGCCGACGGGAGCCTCAAGCGGGCCGGTTTTATCCCCAATTACGGCAACTCTTGGCTCTATCTCTATGCATTTCAAAACAACGCGAGCCTGCTCTCGGAGGACGGCAGGCGCGCCACGCTGGACAACCCTCAGGTGGTGGAGTCCCTCCAGTTCATGCTGGACGGCTACGAGATTCTTGGCGGCAAGCAGAATTCCGAGCGTTTTGAATCGAGCTTTCGCGGCGCCGAAAACGACCCCTTTCTCACCGGGCAAGTGGCCATGGTCATCAATGGCGATTGGATGCTGGGGCAGTACTTTCGCTATAAGCCACGGCTGAATTTTGGCAGCGACCCCGCGCCCGTGCCCGACGACCGCTTCGCCGAGCGCGGCCGTTTTGCCGATGAGAAGGACCGTTTCGTCACCTGGTCGGGCGGGTTCAGCTATGCCATCCCGCGCGGCGCAAAGGAGCGCGAGCTGGCCTGGAAGTTCATCAAGCTCATCACCAGCCTGGAGGGCCGCAAGCTCGACTCGCGCGGCCAGGACCTGCTGGAGCGGAGCCGGGGCCGCCGATTCATCCCCCGCGTCTCGGCCCACATCGCCCACAACGAGTGGCTGGTTGAGACTTACACAGCGCAGGATTCGGCCTATGACCGCGCCTTTCGCAACCATGTGGCGCTGATGCCCGTGGCCCGCAACCGGCCCGCCAGCTTTGTGGCCCAGGCGCTTTGGGACACCCATGTGCGGGCCACCGATTCGGCGCTGCGCAAGGAGAAGCCCCCCGAAGCGGCATTGAAGGAGGGAAGCCAGCGGGTGCAGAAGCTGCTGGACGAGGTGCTGGAGGCCGAAAAGTATCCGGTGATTGACCTCCGTCTGCCGGCCGGAATTGGCATTGGCGTGACTCTCCTGGGAGTGGCGGCTTGGCTCATCTGGCTGCGCCGCCAGCCCATGGGCCGCCTGGCCAGGCACGAATCCAACTGGGGCTATGCCTTTGTGAGCCCTTGGATTATTGGCTTTATCATCTTTACGGCGGGGCCAATGGTCGCCTCGCTCTTCTTCAGCTTCACGCAGTACAACGTTCTCACCGAAGCGCGGTGGGTGGGGCTGGAAAACTACAACGATCTTTTGAACATTGACCGCAGCCTCATTCTAAAGAGCTTTGCGAATGTGTTCTATCTGGGGCTCGTGGGCATTCCTCTGGGCCTGGCCGCGGGTTTGGCGATTGCTTTGCTGCTCAACACCAACGTGCGGGGCATGAGGTTTTATCGCACGCTGTTCTATCTTCCAGCCATCGTGCCTGGCGTCGCCAGCGTGATTTTGTGGATGTGGATTTTGAACGGCGACCCTTCGCGCGGCCTGGCGAACATTGTCTGGGACAACACGCTGGCGCAATGGATGGGTGTGCGCCCTCCGGCGTGGCTGGGTGAGGAGCATTGGACGAAGCCCTCGCTCATCATCATGGGCCTCTGGGGAGCGGGCGGGGGCATGATTTTGTGGCTGGCGGGCCTCAAGGGCGTGCCGCAGACTCTTTATGAAGCTTCGCAGCTCGACGGCGCCAATGCCTGGCAGAGATTCTGGAAAGTCACGATCCCTCAGCTCAGCTCGCTCATCTTCTTCAACGCGGTCATGAGCTTTATCGGGGTGCTGCAGACCTTCGACAACATCTACATCATCACAAAGGGGGAATCGAACGGACCGAATGATTCGCTTTTGGTGCCGGTCTATCATCTTTTTCAAAACGGATTCACTTACTTCCGAATGGGCTATGCCAGCGCACTGGCATGGCTGATCTTTGCGGTGATCTTGGTCATCACCTTCGCCCAGTTCCGGCTGGCGAAGCAGTGGGTGCACTACGAGGTGGAGAAATGAGCTTGGAATGGCTGATGCTGCTGGGCGCGGCGGCGTTTTGGGTGGGGGCGGCGCTGATGGCGTCCTCGCTGGCCACGGGCCTCAAGTGGCGCACCGAGCCCAACCCGGCTGAGCGGGCCTCGGCGAGGCGCGACACTCTGCTTTTGCTGGGCCTCGGCGGCTTGGCGATGGTCGTGGGCGCATCGCTGCCCAAAAACCGATTGGAGACGGCGGTGGGCGACATTCATCTGCCGCTGGCCGTGCCGAATATGCCCCTCTTGGCGTGGTTTGCGGCCATCTTTGCGGCCGTGGGGCTGTCTCGGCTCTTCGGGCTGGTCGGCGCCATCAGCTCAATGGAAAAGCAGAGCCGGGCTCGGGGCTCGGCCGTCTGGATCGGCTTGGCGGGGCTCACGCTTTGGCAGGCCACGCAGTCGGATCGCCCTTTTGAAGTCATCTCGGGCACGCTGCCGCTGAGCTGGACGGCCCTGCTGGGGCTGGCGGCGCT
>JBGSIR010000047.1:0-2405 GCA_041742415.1 Fimbriimonadaceae bacterium
CCGCCCGCCCTGCCGCCTCCGACGCCGCCGCCCCCGACATCCGCGCCCTCACCCGGGTGGATATCGAAGCCGACGACTGCACCCGCTACGCCTGCCGCATCTTTCGCAATGTCCGGAACGGCCCCTCGCCCGCTTGGCTTCAGAAGGAGCTGGAGCAGATGGGCCAGCGCCCCATTAGCCTTTTGGTGGACCTCACCAACTACGTGATGCTGGAGCAGGGCCAGCCCCTCCAAGCCTTTGACCTGGACAAGCTCTCGGAAAAGCGCATCGTGGTGCGCTATGCCCGACCCGATGAGACGATCACCACCCTCGATGGCGAAGAGCGGACTCTGCAGCCCCACCATATGGTGATTGCCGATGCCGAGTGGGCCATCGCCGTGGCGGGCGTCATGGGTGGCCTGGAGACCGAGGTGAGTGAATTCACTGAATGGTGCCTCCTGGAATCCGCCCACTTCCGGCCGCGCTCGGTCCGCCGAACCCGCAAGGAGCTGGGGCTGAACACCGAAGCGAGCTGGCGCTTTGAGCGCCACGTGGACCCCGAGATCACCGCCTTTGCCCTCGACCGCTTCTCTGAGCTGTACCAGGAGATCACCGGCCACGGCCCTGAGCCCGGCGTCATCGATGAGCGCCGCTCCGCCGATGAGCCGCGCCAGGTCATCGCCCGGCTTGACCGCGCTGAGCGCCTGCTGGGTTTCAAAATTGACCCCGACGAGGCTCTGCATCGGCTCCATCGGCTTGGCTTTGGCGCCCGCCGAAACGGCGTCCGCATCACCGTCGACGTCCCCTCATGGCGGGCCGATGTGCTGCGCGAGGAGGACGTGATCGAAGACCTTGGCCGCACCCTGGGCTACGACCGCATCCCATCCGTCCTGCCCGAGGGGAGCACAGAGCTGGGCGGACTGCAGGGGCGCGAGGCCATGATCGAATCTCTCCGACAGGAGGCGTTGCGCTGCGGGTTCCACCAGATGGTGAGCCACACTCTGGGAGGAGAGCATCCGCTGGATTCCGCCGACGAGGCAGTCTGCGTTCGGTCGCCTCACTCCCCCGACATGGCCCGGCTGCGCGGCTCCCATTGGCCCCGCTTGGCCGACGCATTGCGCGTCAATGGCTGGGGCGACCTCCGCGTTTTTGAAGTCGGCCGCACCCACCATGCTAACGGCGAGGTCCGGCGGCTGGCCCTGGCCGCCTGCGGCCGCACCGAAGCTCCCTCGTGGCGAAACACTAAGCCTGGCGGATTCGGGTTCTTTGAGATGAAGGGTGTCGTCGAGCGCATCCTGGAACGAGCCGGCGCATCCGCCTCGTTCCGCGCCTCCGCCGACCCCCGCCTGCACCCCACGCGCCAGGCGGAAATCTGGGCAGGGGACCACCCGGTGGGCCTCATCGGCGAGATTCATCCTGACCTGGCGGTCTCGCTGGGCTGGGCGGCGGGCCTCAAGCGGCCCGAGGGCGCCTGGAGCCTGGCAGAGATTGACCTTGAGGCTATGCCGCTTGGCGCAGTCCGGGCCTATGAAAGCGCAAGCCGTCTGCCCGCGCTGGGCCGCGACATCGCGGTGCTCACTCCGCTCTCGCTGCCTTTCGAGCAGGTCGAGGCGGCTATTCGCAAGGCAGCAGGCCCGTGGCTGGAATCGCTGCGGCTGTTCGACATCTACGAAGGCCCCGGTGTGGATGCGGGCTGGCAATCGTGGGCGCTGGCCCTGCAGTGGCGGCATCCCGAGCGCAGCCTTACGGATGCGGAAGGGAACCAGCTGCGGGATGCGGTCGTGCAGGCGCTTGAATCGCTCGGGGCGAAGCTGCGCTGATCACCGCCTGCACCACAATTTGGGCCGCCAAAACCATGTAGAGCGCCCGCATGGCGTTGGGCCAGTAGTGATAGTGCCCAAACACCTGCAGCCAAGCCATCGGCAGAAAGGCCACGCCGCTCATCAGCATGGCCCCGAGCAGCTTCCAAAACCGCTTTTGCCGCCACGCCAGCCCCCATATAGCCAGGCTGCCCAGCACGAACCCAATGGGCATGAGCCACTGGTCAATAAGCAGGAGCGTGTCGGGAAGGCCATCCGCCATCACTCTAAGCGGCGAAAACTGCAGGGCGGGCGTGAAAACATAGGCCGAGATGTCAAGAAAGACTCCGGGGCCGTTGCGGAGCTGCTGCGCCTGATATCCGCTGACTTCGGAAGGCACCAGCGCGGCCCGCAGCGCCAGATATCCGGCCAAGGCGCCCCAAAAGAGGGCCTGAGTCCACCAGCGCGGCCGTCGGCGCTCGATGGCCATCCAGATGGCGGTTCCCAGCAAAATTGCGGGCAGCATCACGGCCTGCTCATAGCTGCCCAATGCCAGCAAGAGCGCGGCCACCGAGACCCCCAGCCAGCCCCATGCCGGGCGAGTCTGCGCCTCGTTGGGATCGGTGG
>JBGSIR010000048.1:0-5316 GCA_041742415.1 Fimbriimonadaceae bacterium
TGGGCGCGGCGGGCATCGTGGTCGGAGCCATCAAGGACGTTGACCTCATCGAATTTTTGGGCTACGACATCGGCGTGGCCATCACGGGGCAGGAGGACATTCCCTTCACCCTGCTCGCAACCGAGGGCTTTGGCGCCCTGGATATGGCGGCCCGCACGTTTTCGCTCTTCCAATCGCTGGAAGGCCGCACGGCCAGCATCAACGGAGCCACTCAGATTCGCGCGGGCGTCATTCGCCCCGAAGTCATCGCTCCGAACGATGGAGCCGTCGGCGCAGAAGCGGCCGCCACATCGGGCGGTGCGCTGGTCGAAGGCGTGGCGGTCCGAATTATTCGCGAGCCCTATTTTGGCGGCTTGGGCCGAGTGACCGGCCTGCCGGCGCAGCTCCAAACGGTGGAGTCGGGCGCGGAAGTCCGCGTGCTGGAAGCTCTGCTGGAGGACGGACGCACGGTGACCGTGCCCCGCGCCAACGTGGAGATCATCGCTGGGTAAACGCGCTTAGACCAGAAGGAGGAGGAAGCGTGAAGGTCCTGATCGTCGACGACGAGCCGCCGATTGTGGAAAGCCTGGAGCGGCGGCTTCGCAAGGAGGGGTATTCCACCTTCTCGGCGGGCACCGCCGAGCATGCCATGCGCCTGTTCAAGCAGGTGCGCCCCGACTTGGTGCTCCTGGACGTGAACCTGCCGGGCCGCACCGGCTTCGAACTCTGCCAGACCCTGCGCCAAGAGAGCACGATCCCCATCATCTTCGTCACCGCGCGCACCGACATGAAGGACGCCCTCACCGGCCTCGACCAGGGCGGCGACGACTACATCACGAAGCCGTTTCAGCTCAGCGAGGTGGTGGCCCGGGTTCGTGCCGTGCTTCGGCGGACGGTGGGCGAAAGCTCCCGCAGCACCATCACCGCCGGAAATTTGGTGATTGACCCCAAGCGGCATGCTGTCACCAAAGATGGCGAGCTGGTGGACATCTCGCCCAAGGAATTTCAGCTCATCTACTTTTTCGCCTCAAATCCGGGGCAGGTCTTCAGCCGCGAGGCGCTGCTCGACCGCGTTTGGGGGCAGGAGAGCTATGTTTCTCCCCGCACCGTGGACGTGCATGTGCGCTGGCTGCGCGAGAAGTTTGAGGACACCGACGGCCCCCCCGCCCGGCTGATCACCGTGCGCGGGGTGGGATACAAATTCGTCGGTTAATATGTCCGCAGAGGGCCCGGCGCAGTGAACTCCTGCGCCTCTGCTCCGTTGACCTGAGTTCAGGATTTCCAATTCATGGCCACCTTTGCCTACACAGCCGTTGACCCCAGCGGAAAGAAGCGCACAGGAACCATCGAGGCGGCCGACCAGCAGGCGGCCATCCGCATGGTTTCGAGCGATGGGCGGTACATCCTGGAGATCCAAGAGGCTTCGGCGGCCGAAGACAAGGCCCGCCGCGAGCGGGTGAAGAAAGCGCCGAACAAGAAGTCGGGCATGAGCCGCGCCGACCTCGCGCTCTTCACCCGCCGACTGGCCGACCTCAGCAGCGCAGGGCTTGCCTTGGACCGTGTTTTGGAGGTTCTGGCCGAGCAGAGCGAAAGCAAGAAGCTGAGCGATGCCTGCCTGGCCGCGCTGGACGAAGTGCGAAAGGGCACCCCGGTAAGCGAGGCCCTGGCCAGCACCAGCAAGATCTTCCCCAAAATCTTCACCCAGACCCTGAGCGCAGGCGAGGCCAGCGGCCAGTTTGGCCCGGCGGCCGAGCGGCTGGCCGACATGCAGGAGCGTGAGACCGCCCGCCGCAGCCAAGTGGTGAGCGCCCTGGTCTATCCGGCAGTGCTTTCGGGCGCCAGCCTCTTCGTTGTCATCTTCCTCATAGTTTTTGTGGTTCCGCGCCTGGCGACGGTTTTCGAAGGCCAGGGCGCTTCTCTCCCGGCTCCGACCCAGGTTCTGCTCGCCATCACGGGCTTTGTCACCGGCAACTGGGTGCTGCTTTTGGGCGGCACGGTAGGGCTGGCGGTGTTTCTGCGCGTCTGGTTCGCTACGCCCGGGGGCTCCTTGGTGCGCGACCGCATCCTGCTCAGCCTCCCGCTCATCGGCCCGGTCACGCAGAAGGCCACCATTTCCCGCTACGCCCGCGTGCTGGGCACGCTGGTCTTTGGCGGCGTTTCGATTTTGGAGGCTCTGCGCCTGGCGGGCGAAGCGGCCGGCAACCGCGTGTTTGAAACCCAGAGCGCGGTGGTGATTGAAGAGGTGCGCGAAGGCCGCCCGATTGCCGAAGCGATGCAGGATGCCGGCGATTTTCCGCCTGTCCTCATCCACATGGCCGCCATTGGCGAGGAGACCGGCGACTTGCCGCAGATGCTGGACCGCGTCGCATCCAGCCTTGATTTTGAAGTGGAGCAGGCCCTGCGCCGCCTCACCTCTGCCCTTGAGCCGATCATCGTCCTCTTCATGGGCGGAGTCGTCGCTTTTGTCGTTCTCAGCGTGATGCTGCCCATCTTTGAGGCGCAGTCGCTGGTCAAATAGCCGTTTTACAATCCAGGAAAGCCACCATGCAGCACCGAACAAATCGCCGCCAAGCCTTCACGCTCATCGAGCTGATCGTTGTCATTTTGATCCTCGCGATCCTGGCCGCGCTCATCATTCCGCGCATTGCTCAGCGCACCGATGACGCCCGCAACGCCAAGGCGCTCACCGATATTCAGACCATGAAGTCGCAGCTCGCGACCTTCCGCCTGGACGTGGGCCGCTATCCGACCACCGAAGAGGGCCTGGAGTTGCTGACCCTGCCGGAAGGCGAAATTCAGGGCGCCCGCACCTACCTGGACAACCTCCCCGTGGACCCGTGGAACAACCCCTACGTCTACTCCTGGCCGGGCGCCTCGGGCGATGACTCCTACTTCATCTTTAGCGGCGGCCCCGACGGCCAGCCGGACACCGAAGACGACGTCTATCCGGCCAACTAAGAACGGGAGCGAGTGGCAAGGGCGCGTAGGGGCTTCACCCTCATTGAGGTGAGCGTGGTGATCGTGATCATCGCCCTGATGGCGGCGGTGGCTTTCCCGCGCCTCCAGCAGATGGCCGAGAGCCAGCGCGCCGCGAATTCAGTGAACAGCATGGAGCGGCTGCTGAAGCAGGCCCGCGAAGAGGCTGTGCGCCGCCAGATTCGCACCGAAATTGTGGTGCGCGGCAGCGGATTCGTCCTCACCGCCCCCGAGGAGGCCCCGCCCGAAGACGCTCCGCTGGCCGAAGACGCTGTCGAAGGCGAGATTTCGCAGGATGAAGAGCTTGGCCTCGTCATCGCCCAGGCCAGCCTCACCGATGGCGCTGCGTTTTCCTCGCTCACCCTGCGCGGCGAAGAGGTGGATGAGCAGACCTTCGTGGTGGGCTTTTTCCCGGACGGCTCCAGCGACAGCGCGGGGGTCGAGATTGACGTTTTGGGCCGGGTGATTCACTTTACAGTGAGCAGTGCAAGTGGCGGGGTGCGCCGCGGCGAAGGCCCGCTGCCGGTGGAAGAGGCTCCCGATTGGGAGGCGGGGCAGAATGAGCAAAGGCTCTAAGGCGGGCTTTTCCCTCATCGAGGCGCTGGTGGCCGCCGCTCTCACCGCCATCGCCATCACCGCCCTCATGGGCAGCCTCAGCGCGGTGACCCAAGCCTACAGCCGAATCGACGAGCGGGAACAGCTTAACCTGCTGGCCCAGGAAAAGCTCGACGAGGTGCTGGCCCTGGGCGACGCGGCCACTTCACAAAGCGGCGACTTCACCGAAGAGGGCGTGGAGGGATTTTTCTGGGAGACCGACGTGCAGGCCTCGGGCCGCGACGGGCTGCTTTTGCTCACGATGATCGTGACCCGGGAGAGCACCGGCGACGAAGTGCGCCTGGAGCGCCTGCTGGTTGACCCACCCGACGCCACCGAGGACGCCGCCGCATGAGGCGAACCGCAGGCATCACCCTTATGGAGGTGCTGGTGGGCATTGTCATGGCCGCCATTATCACCGCGGCCTGCGTGGCGGCTTTCAATGCGGCCATGCGCTGGCAGGAGACCGTGCCCGCCGCCCGCGAGGGAACCGGCGACTTGGCCGCCATTCAGCAGCGCATCCGCCGCATCCTAGCCGGCGCCTACCTGGACCCCGACCGAACCGACCCGAACAGCTATTTCATCATGGAGAGCGCCAGCGGAGCATCGGACACGGCCGACCAAGTCATCTTCACCAGCGTCGGGTCGCCCCCCGATGGCGGCTTCCTATCGGCGATAGATGACGAGACCTTTGAAGATCTCAACTCCCAGTTTGGCCCCCAGGCGGGCCTGGCGGAGATTCAGCTCGGCCTGACGCCTGTGGGCGAGCCGACGACCGATGAGTTCGGGCTCTACCTGCGGCAGCAGCGCCCCAGCGATGGCGACACCACCCAAGGCGGGCGCGAGTCATTGGCTCTGCCGGGGGTGGAGTCGATCTCCTTCGAAGCCTATGACGGGGCCGCCTGGACCGGAACTTGGAACACCCAAACCGGCGACCGCCGCCTGCCTGCGGCCATTCGGGTGATCTACACCCTTGAAGCGGAAGGCGTCGAGCGCAGCTTCGTTGTGGCCCTTCCCAACAGCGACGTGACGCCCCTGAACCCCGCCGCCGGCGCTGAGGTGGCTCAGTGAAGAGGCGGCGCACCCAGGGCTCGGTCTATATGGTCGCGCTCACCGTGATGACCCTGCTGATTCTGATTGGCGCGGGCGCCGTGGCGGGGCTGGACCAGGAAGTGGACGCCCAGAGCAACCGCATCAACGGCCAGCGGGCCGAGCGGCTGGCCGAATCGGGCATCGACTACGCCATGGTGGTTCTGGCCGACATCGACCCGGCGGACGCCAACTTGGACGATGAATGGGCGACCCTCGGCGAGGCCGGAGGAACCAGCTTTGCCCTGGAGCAGGGCGCCTTTCGTGTGCAGATCATCGACGCCTCCTCGCTGGTGAACATCAACACCGCGGGCGAAGAGCAGTTGGAGGCGATGGGCATGACCTCCGAACAGGTTGACTCTCTGCTGGACTGGCGCGAGCCGGACCGCGACCCCCGTGAGGAGGGCGCCAAAGACCTTTATTACAACCAGCTCGAAGCGCCCTACAACACTGCTTTGCGCCCCTTCGCCACGCCTTTGGATATCCTGCTGGTGCGCGGCTTCACTCCGGCAACGGTCTTCTTTCCGCCCCAAGACACCACGGCCGAGCCCCTGGTGGATGGCGCGCAGGAGGAGCAGCCCTCGCTGATCGACTTGATCACCACCGATTCTGGCCGAGCCGCTGCGGCCCCTGCTGCAGATGACGGCGGCGGCGATGGCGGCGGCGGCGGCCAGGGCG
>JBGSIR010000049.1:0-1940 GCA_041742415.1 Fimbriimonadaceae bacterium
CACACCTGGCCCATCTCCGCCGACTCCGGAAGGCTTTCCCGCCAAGCGGGCCCCCAGCCTTGGCCTCGGTTCAGTCGGTCGCCTTCGGCAAGATAGACAGCGCCTTCGGCGGCGGAAAGGAGCTCATCGGCGGCGTCCAGAATGACGGCGGAAATCTCCTCCATGCTCCCGCAGGCCGATGCGTGAGAGGCGGCCTGAAGCAGGCGCGCCTGGGCCGCCTCTCCGCTGAGCGGGCTGCGGGTGGAGGGCAGGGCGATGGAGAAGCGAAGAATGGCGAGCTGCCCTTCGGGGGTGGATTCCAATGTGATCCGCCCGAGCGCGGTCAGCTCCGCTCCATCGGCTCGGCGGAGGCGGCAGCGGAAGACTTCTCCCGTGGCCTGACCTTCGGCGAAGGTGCGGACCAGGGCGTCCTTGAGCGGGGAGGAGTCGGATTGATCCAGGCGATCGACGGACTGGCCGATGAGCCGCTCGGCCTCCAGGCCCAGCGCCTCGCCGGCCTGCCGGCTGGCCGCCGCAATTCTCAGATCAGACGTAAAGCCGATCTGTCCCGAATTAGCCTGCTCCTGAGTCATCTTGTCGCCGCACCTTGGAGTGTGCAAGAAACGGGCCAATGGAGCCAAAGGCCGGGGAAGGAAATCGGAACTGGAGGCCAGCAAAATCAGTATGTGAGCTGATGGCAGGAGAGGGGCATCAGGGCCGAGGCATGCACGGGCTGGTTGAATCGCTCTGCTTGGCTCGAGACCACGATGACCCTCAGGAGCTTCTGGCGCTCTTTTGCCGAGAGGGTGACCCACTCCTGCTGGGCATCTCCAGCGAGGCACTGGATCGCGGCATCCGAGAGATCGCTGAGCGGCACGCCCACGACGCTGTAACCCCGGCGCGGGTTCGGCTGGCTCCTCATGAAGTCGAGCTTCAAGAAGTGGGCCGCCTGGGCTGGGCCATCGGTTTCTTGGCCGCCCAGGCCGAGTTTGAGGGCGGCTCCCACGAATTTCAGGTGAGGTTTTCCGGCGTGGCCGAGCGCGAAGATGGGGCTTGGCGCTGGCGGCACCTGCACTTCAGCGTGGCCCCCAGCGTCGCCATTGAGCTCAGCTCTTAGCCAAAGACGCCGTGGATGAAGTCGTAGGTTTTGCTGTCCTGCGGCTGCTCAAAGATCTGTTTCGTCGCGCCCGCCTCCACAACCCGGCCTTCGTAGAAAAAGGCGGCGTGGCTGCTCACGCGCTGGGCCTGCTGCATGTTGTGGGTGACGATGACGATGGTGAACTGCTTCTTCAGCTCGGCCATCAGCTCCTCGATTTTGGCGGTGGACTTGGGGTCCAGGGCAGAGCAGGGCTCGTCCATCAAGATCACGTCGGGCTCAACGGCGATGGTGCGGGCAATGCAGAGGCGCTGCTGCTGGCCGCCCGAAAGGGCCATGGCGCTCTTGTTGAGGTTGTCCTTCACCTCGTCCCACAAAAAGGCGCCGCGAAGGCATCGCTCCACGATCACGCTCAGCTCGGCTTTGTTCTTCACGCCATGAATTCGCGGACCGTAAGCCACGTTCTGGGCGATGCTCATGGGGAAGGGGTTTGGCTTTTGAAAGACCATGCCCACGTGCTTCCGCAGGGCCACCGGGTCCACATCCTTGGCATAGATGTCGTAGCCGAGGATTTCGATTTTTCCCTGCAGCCGCGTGCCGTCAATCAGGTCGTTCATGCGGTTGAGGCACCGCAAAAAGGTGCTCTTGCCGCAGCCGGAGGGGCCAATGAGGGCGGTGATTTCCTTCTCTAGGCACTCCAGCCCGACCCCGTGAAGGGCCTGAAAAGACCCATAGAAGAAGTCGACGCCAGAAGCTTTGATGGCTGCGGTGCTGGGGGCGGCCCCTTCCATTTCGCGCCAAGTTTAGCCCGGCGCCCGCGCTGGTTTCAGGCTCCGGGGCCGAAGTGGGGCCGACGGCGGGCGGC
>JBGSIR010000050.1:0-3104 GCA_041742415.1 Fimbriimonadaceae bacterium
CTTCCGGCAGGCATGCCCAGCCAGACCAGTGCGGCCTATGGCGAGCATTCTGGGTGGGTGCTGGCGGCCGTCGGCCCGGATTCGGCCCCTCAGGCGCAGGCTCTGGCAGAGGCGGCGGGCATCCGGTGGGAAGACCTGGGAGAAGCGGCCGCAGACCCGGAACTTGTGATTGATGGCATCGGTGAATGGGGTCGAGAAGAGCTTTCAGGGGCCTTTGAAATGGCCATTCCAAACGCCTTTCAGCGATAATCCAGCAAAAGTACGGGCCATCTTGGCCCGGAACTTGACCCTTTCTGCTGCACGGGCGCTCTCGGCGCCGCGATAATTGAAGGAGCACCTTATGACAGTCCGCAGTCTCAATTTGGCCGTCCTGGCCCTGGCCCTGGTTCTTTCCGTTCCAGCCCTCGCTCAGGACCCTCTCACCTCTGGCGGCCCCAGCGCGGCGCCAGAGCCGGCCGTGGCCGCCGCTTTCCAGGCGCCCAACGAGCAGGAGCCCCGCACTCTGGATGGGTCCGCCGTGGATCGGCGGCTGGAGAACGAAGTGATTGCGGCCGTCAAAGCCTATCAGCAGACTCCGTTGGGCGATGGACGGGACGAAGCCCGCGGCAAGGCTCTTGAGACCCTGAACCGGCTCGCCCTGACGCCGGCCGGAGTGCAGAGCGTCAACCTTCACCGCTGGCTCGGATTCCTGAGCCTTCAAGATGGACGTCCTCAGGATGCGGTCAACGCCCTGAAGCCGGTGGTGGACTCCACCAGCATGGGCCGGGTTTCGCCGGTCGATCTTCGCAACCTTGCCATGGCCCTGTATCAGCTTGCGGACTATGACGCAGCGGCCGTGCGCTTCAAGGCGCTTTCGGGAATGCCGGGCAGCGATGCGGGAATCGCTCACCTGCACGGCTCCAGCCTCCTTCTTTCTGGCCAGAACTCCGAAGCGGCTACGGTGCTTCGGTCGGCGCTGACCTTGGCTTCCGGCGACCGCCGCATGGCCATCATGCAGGACCTCGCCGTTGCCCAAGTGCGGGCCGGCGACAACCAAGCGGCATTGGCCACCTATGCCGAGTTGGAGCAGTCCAACCAAGTGAGCGGACAGGGCCTGGCCTGGATGGGCTATCTCTACCTTCGAGCCAAGGACTACCCGGCTGCCATTCGCGTGCTGGAAAAGGCCCGCGCCGCAGGTGTGAACACCCCGGACGTGCTGAACAACCTGGGCAATGCCTATCAGAATTCCGGGAACACGACCCGAGCCGAAGCCGTCTACTCCGAGCTTCGCGGCTCCGGAACGTCCACGGTGACCTACAACCTGGGTGTGCAGGCCATGCGCGCCGAGAACTGGACCGACGCCATCAAGCACTTCAATGATGTGGTGGCCCGCGCCGGAACCTCCGAAGCCGACAGAATCAGCCTGTGGTCCAGCCACAACAACCTCGGCATCTGCTACGGCAAGCTCGGCCAGACCGCCGAAGCCGCCGCGAGCTTTGCCAAGGCCAGCGATCTGAACCCGGGCAGCTTTGACCTGGCCCGCAACGCCGGCGTCAGCTTCTTCCAGGTTCGCGACGACGCTCAGGCCCGCACTTATCTGAAGCGCGCCGAGGGCATCAAGGCTCTCGATGGCGAAACCCGGCTTGTGCTGGCCGAGCTTCTGGTCCGCACCGGCGACCGTGAGGGCGCCCTTGCGATCTATGAAGCCGAATCCAAGGACCGCCCGACGGCGGACGTCTGGTTCAACATCGGCGTGCTGCGCTATGGCAGCGGCAGCATGGAAGGCGCAGAGATGGCCTATCGGTCGGCTCTGGACCTCAACCCCAACGACGCTGACTCGCTGAACAACCTGGGACTGCTCCTTCTCGAAACGGGCCGGCACGACGACGCCATCCCGCTCTTTGCCAAGCTGGCCGGCGCTTCGCCGAACAACCTGAACGCCCGTCAGAACCTGGCTGCCGCCTATGTCAAGGCCGAGCGCCTGAACGAAGCGATCGAGATCTGGCGCGAAATCATCCGCGCCGACGCCAAGCGGGTGGATGTTCGCCTGAACCTGGCCGACGCCTATTGGAACCTGGGCCGACCGAACGACGCCCGCTTCCACTATGCGACCGTTCTTCAGTCGAACCCGAACGACGCCCGCGCCAACAACGGAATGGGCCTCTACTTCCTGCAGCAGACCGAAAACGCCAAGGCTGAGCAGCACCTGCGCCGCGCCGTCCAGGCCGACGCCCGGTACCTGCCGGCTCATGTGAACCTGGCCATCGCTCTGGAAAAGCAGAACAAAATCGCCGAAGCCATCCTCATGCTTGAGAGGGCTTTGAAGGTGGACGAGAACTATAAGCCCGCCCAGGACGCCCTTCTGCGGCTGAAATCTGCCAGCATGGCGTAGGTGCAGGCAAGCCTTCTCGTCAATCGCTTCCGCTCAGATGCGGTGGAGTGCGCAAAGCGGACAGCCGAATGGCTGTCCGCTCGCGGCACTCAAGTCCAGGCCGAAGCCGAAGTGGCTGCCCTTTTGGGCGCGGAGACCTGCCGGACCGATGAGCTGGGGCTCGCCGACATTCTCATCACCTTCGGCGGCGATGGCACGGTTCTGCGCGGCGCCCATCTCGTCTCCCAAACCACGGCTCCCCTTCTCGGGGTCTTCTTTGGCAGCTTCGGCTTTGTGACCATGTGCCAGCCCAGTGAGGTGGAGCAGGCGCTGGAAATGTGGCTGGAGCAGCGCCTGCATGTGGAAAACCGCATGATGGTGAAGGCGGAGCTGGTGCGGTCGGGCCGCGTGATTGCAACCCTGCACTGCCTGAATGAAGTCGTCGTCCAGCGCCTCGCCACCACGCGCATCATCACCTTCGATGTCAGCGTGAATGGCCGCAAGGTGAGCGATTTTCCGTCGGATGGCGTGATGGTGAGCACGCCCACCGGCAGCACGGCCTACAGCCTTTCGGCCGGCGGGCCGGTGCTCGACCCTTCGCTTCAGGCTCTCCAGCTGGTCTGCCTGCTTCCTCACACCCTCAACGCCCGCCCGTTGGTGCTGGGCAAGGACTGTGTGGTGGAGATTGGCCTGGATGCCAGCGAGGCCGTGCTGAGCGCGGACGGCGCGAGCCGGCTGCACCTGCTGCAGGGCG
>JBGSIR010000051.1:0-3406 GCA_041742415.1 Fimbriimonadaceae bacterium
GGGCGGGGAAGAGGCCTTCGGGGTTCCAGTCGGCGGGCAGGCGCACGTGGCCGAGCTCGGCGGCAAAGCCTTTGCGGCCCACGATGGCGCGCCCGTGGGCCACGATGCCTCCGCCGAGGCCGGTGCCGATGATGAGGCTGAGCGAAGTTTTGTCGGGGTCGCTGCCAAAGCTGGTCCAGTGGGCATAGAGCCCAGCGGCGTTGCCATCGTTCAGAAAACTCACGGGCCGCAGGAGCCGCTTCTCCAGAGCGCCGCGCAGGTCGAAATTCTTGTAGCCCGGGGTGTTGAAGTTCGTGGGTCCGGTGTCGCCAAAGACTCCTTCGGCGCTGATGGGGCCGGGGGAGTCCAGGCCGATGGCGGCGACGGTGTCCACATCAAAGCCCGCGCGGGTGCAGGCCAGGTGGAATGCGGATTCGAGCTGGGCGAGGCAGGACTCGGGCCCTTCCTTCACCAGGCTCGGCACTTCGGTCATCTCATTGATCACAAACCGTTCGCCGTCCCAAGCGGTGACGTTGACGGTGGTGCCGCCGAGATCGAGGCCAATGATGCGAGCCATTCCGTGCATGATGGCCCGAAATCAGCCTAAGATGGGGGGCATGAGGCTCGGACTCTGCGTGGGATCGAACGAAGCGATGGCGGACGAGGCGATTGCCGCAGGCTTTGACTATGTGGAGATGGCGGCCTGCGAGCTGGTCTCCGAGGCGGGGTTTCGCGCCGCCCAACGGCTCCGACCGCCGGTCTGCAACCTCTTTCTGCCGGGCGGGCTTTCGTTTTATGGACCTTGGCAGGAGCTGGCTGACTATGCCGAGCGGATGCTGCCCCGGGCGCAGGAGGTGGGCGCCGAGATTTTGGTGGTGGGCTCGGGCGGTGGCCGGCGCAGCGCGGCCCGGCACTCCTCGACCCGCGAAGCAGAAAGTGAGTTTTGGGAGGCCTTGGTGAAGCTGCAGGAGATGGCTGAGCCCTATGGGCTTCGGCTGGCGCCCGAGTCTTTGCGGAGCGAGGAGACGGACGTTTTGAACCTGAGCGGCGGTGTGGCCCGCGAAGCGATTGCGCGGGGTCTGGCTTGGACGGCGGACGCCTATCACATTCTTCAGATGGGGGAGGCGTGGGCGGATGCTTTGCCTGCCGCGCCGACGCATGTCCATCTCTCGGATGGCCAGAGAAAATGGCCGATGCAGGACGATCCGGAAATGCACGCGGCCGTGGAGGCGTTTTCCCGAGCGGGATGGCCGCCGCGCGTGAGCTTGGAGTGCGGCGGCCGAGGATATGAGGGCGAATGGAGTGATGCGCTGAGGCAGGCCAAGGCCCTCTTGGGGCAGCGGCCTTGACCAGGGCCGCTGCCGTGGGTTCGGCTTAGGCCAGGGCGCCTTCGCTCATGGCGGGCTGAAGGCTCACCTTCAGCAGAGCGCGGGCGCGGAAGAGCCAGCTCTTGATGGTGCCTTCCGGCTTGCCCAGCTCCTGAGCGATCTCCAGGACTTCCATGTGCCGGTAGTGCCGCATCTCGACGATGCTGCGATACCGCTCGGGCAGCCGCTGGATGGCCTCTTCCAAAGCCTCGGCCAGCATGGCCGTCTCCGTGGAGCACTGCACATCGGCGCTGGCGTCGGCCACCGGGATGTCATAGGCGTCCAGGCTGTCGGGCCGCTGGCTGGCCGACCGGATGAGGTCGACGCAGCAGTTGCTGGTGATGCGCATGAGCCAGGGGGCGAAAGGCCGAGTGGAATCGAAGGACTGAATGGCGCGGGCCGCCTTCAGCATGGCCTCCTGCACAGCGTCCGAAACGTCTTCGCCGTCGCGCAGCATGCGCCGGGCGAGCCGGGTCATCGTCGGGCGATGCGCCTCCAAGAGGTCCTGCATGGCGGACCGGCTTCCGGCCTGCGCCCACACGACGAGTTCTCTTTCTTGTGCGATGCTGAGTTTCTTGGTCATTTCAAGCTCCACGTCCTCACTATATCAATATTCTTGACACTCGGATTGAAAATCCTTATAAATGGGTCCGATTGTCCTGAAAAAGTCCTGATCACGGGGTCTGGCAGAGGCGCCAGGGAACTCGGGGTCGGTTGTGCCGACTTATACAGGTATGGGAATGCAGGGAGCAGCTTGGACCATCAGCACCGCCGCTTTGGTGGTGGCGGCCGCCGCCGCTTGGGTTGGCCGCGCTCCTGCGCCCGAGCGCCTGGCAGTGGACCCCATCGCCGGGCAGCATCGCGCCTCGTTCGTCTTGACTAAGCTCCTGCGGAGCACCCCGCTCACCCTCGACCAAGATAAGGCCGAGACGCTGGCGGCAGCCAAGCGGTGGGCAGCGGCAGCGGAGGAGGGCCAGGTGATTGGGCTCTTTCCTTCCGATCTTTCCGACCAGGACAGCCTGGGGGCCCGGGCGGAGATTTTCGAGACCCGCATGCGCCTGCAGGGCTGGCTGCTCCATACGGCGCGCGAAGACTTGGCTCAGGGCCAGGCCGACGCTGCGCTTGAGAAGTCGGTTTTGGCTCTCTGGGTGGCGCAGGCGGGCAAGTCTTCGAGCTGGTCGATCATCGCCGATTCAGGCCAGCTTCAAGTGAGGGCTCTTCGGGTGATGGAGGACGCCATTCCGGCGGCCAGCCCCGAGGCTTTGCAGGCCGCGGCCGATGCGCTTTCCAGCCCAGTGCTTCAGGCCGACCCGCTTGAGCCGCTCGACCGCCACTTGGCGATCTTGACGGCGGGCGATTTTGCGGCGGCTGCCTTGGACATGCGGCGGCCCGAGACCGCGGCCGAGCAGGCCAGCCTGGGCGTGCGGCTTCACCGATCGGATGTCAGCGCATTTCAGCCTATGGCCAAGACGGGCGAAGCACAGTTCCAAGCCGAGCGCGTGCGGGTGTTGAGCCTGGTGGCCGCAGACGAAAAAACCTCCTCGGCTCGCTGAGTCAGAGGAGGCTGGTCGCCGAGCTTATCGGCTGAGAAGGTACATGCCGTTGGAGCGCTGCTCAAGAGCGGCTCCTTGCACGGAAATCGATTCCTGCAGGGCTTTAATCGGCTCGCTTCCTTTCCAAAGCCAGTTCAGCTCTTGGCTGCTGGCCTCCGGCTCCAGGATGACGGCCTGTCCGGTGGCCGTGGCGACCATGCGGGCGAGGTCGGCCTCGCTGCCGTAGCCCGCCTTGCCCTGCTCGCGCAGGCTGCCCGGAAGAACGATGCGGGCGATGGGGCCCTTGCCCTGCAGCTCAACGGTCACCAGTCGAGTGGTGCGCGATCGGTTCACCAGCGGGATCTCGGCCAGCTCGCCGGCCATTTCCACTCGGGTCAGCTCGGCGCCTTCGCCGTCGGTGAGGACCAGCACTTCGCCGGACTTTCCGGGATAGACAAATTGAATGACGCCGTCGGTGTTTTCAAACCGCATGCCTTGGGCGCCGCCGGCTCCCACCACGGAGGCCTG
>JBGSIR010000052.1:0-3105 GCA_041742415.1 Fimbriimonadaceae bacterium
GCGGGCGCGGGGAGTTTCCGGCGAAGACGTGATTGCCCAGCTTTTGAGCACCGTCGGTGTGCCGGTGCTGGAACGCCAGCTATGAAGGCCGCACAATCCGCGCCCCCTGCGGTGCGCCCCGGCATGAACCGCTACGCCAACATGGCGCTAGGCGTCATCGCGGGCGCCTGCTCGGTGCTGGGCATTTTTGTGGTCTCGCCACCGCTGTTCTACATGTCGGCGACCATTGTTTCGGTGCTCTTTGCCAGCTGGCTGCAGGCCAAGCTGGCCACTCGCAACCTGCAGATCGACCGCATTGCGCCGCCCGCCGTGCAGATTGGCCAGCGCGTCTCGATTGAAATGATCGTGATGAGCACGCAGCGGCTGCAGCGGCCGCTGGTGACCATTGTCGACCAGGTTCCGCTCCGCCTTACCCAGGGCTCCCGCCCCGAGGCGATGCCGGTGGCCCCTTCGTTTGACCAGCCGATCCGCACCCGCTACTTCCTGCAGCCCATGCACCGGGGCCGGTTTCGCTGGAGCAAGGCCACGGTGGTCGGCACCGACGCCCTTGGCCTGCGATCAGTCAGCCGAGAGCTGAGCCTGGACCCCGTTGAGCTGACCGTTCACCCTGCGCCGATCCCAGTCTCGGTTGAGGTTCGGCCTTTGGCCGGCTGGGGCACCAGCGAGCTGGACACGGGCCGAATCGTGGGCGCCGGGCTCGACACGCGCGGCCTGCGCGAATATGTGCCGGGCGACCCGCTCAAGATCATCGACTGGAAGGCCAGCGCGCGCACCAACAAGCTCATCAGCAAGGAGTTCGACACGGGCTCCGGCGTGCGGCTGAAGATGGCGCTGCAGAACCAAAACGGCTCAGAGGCAGGCCCGGAGGGCTTCAGCTCCTTTGAGGCGATGTGCGGCCATGCGCTGTTTATGGCTGAGCACCACCTGAAGCGCGGCGTGACCGTGGTGATGCCGCAGTCCGAGCCCGACCAGGAAGGCCAGGGCCACCCCACCGCCCGCGAGCGCGCCATCCGGGAACACCTCACCGACATCCAGCCGACCTCGGGCCGAAGCCTTTTTGAGCAGCTCAAGGACATGGAGGACCGCATCCAGCCCGGCGACACGTGGCTGCTCTTTCTTTGCGCAGCCGAACCCGAGCTGCCCCAGCTCATGATGCGGCACCCCGACGCCGCCTTCATCACTCTCATCTACACCGCCGCGCCCTACGGAGCCCTGAAGCTGCCGCCCGCCGCAACCGACGCCTATTTGGCGGAGCTGGAGCGGGCCGGAGCCCAGACCGTGATGATGCCGCACGTGGAGGCTCCGACATGGGCTGGCTGAAGCCGGAGCGCGGCTGGCTGGACCACGCCATCATCGCCCTCGGCGCCGCCGCCGCCGGATGGAGCATTGGCGCCAGCGTCAACAACGTTGGCATCAGCCTGATTTTCAGCATCGGCGGATTCCTTTCGACCATGCTGGGCTGGGCCATCAGCACCCAAATCACCGGCAGCAAGTGGGCGAAGCTCGACATCTGGCTGTGGACCATCTTTGCCGGCGGAGCCTTTTTTGGCATGGCCCGGCTGAATGGACTGCTGCCGGGCGAAGGCTTTCCCCGAGAGGTCCTCGCCGCTTCGGCCATGGGCTTTATGGTGGTCTTTTGCGGGGCGGTGAGCTGGCGCGATGAGACGCTGCTCTTCCTCTCCATGCCCATCCTGGCGCTGTTTGTGCTGACGGGCGCCATCGACAGCTTCGCCCTGGGCGTTGTCTTCTTCAGCCTTTTTATCATCGGAGCGCAGTTCCTCTATGCCCGCGTGCACCGAAGGAGCATGCTGGCCAAGCTTGCGGCCAATTCGGGCGAGGATTTCGCGACCCTGAGGCGCGGCCCCTGGCGCTGGATGGCAGGGCCGGAATGGGCCTTCGGCTCGGCGCTGGCGACCATCCTCGTCGGCCTCATCCTGGCTCCGCTCTTCCAAAGTTCGGTCGGCAACGTGGCGGCCGGTGTTCGGGTGACGCTGAACCAGGCGGTCAACCAGCAGCGTGGCCCCGCCGCCAACCGCACCCAGACCCCCGAGGTGACGGTGGGCAACGGCCCCACCACCCTCAGCGACGAAATTGTCTTCCGCGTGAAGCTGGACCGCCCGCGATACCTGCGAACGGCCATCTATGAGCGGTACGAAAACCGCGGCTGGCGGTCCATTCCCCCCGCGCAATGGGACACGGTTGGAGCGACAAGCATCGGCATCGAGAGCGCCGAGCGGTCCAACGACGGCATGGCGCTGGGCTACCCCATTGGGCAGCAGCCGCTTGAGCCGATGGACGAGCCCGAGCGAGTGCCCGTCAGGATCCGCTCCAGCGTCCTTGCCCTAGACAGCCTTCCGACTCCGGGGCCGGTTCTCTCGATTGAGCCCACCATCGCCGGCCTGATTCGGCCCGATGGGCAGGTGATCATTCGGGACGGCATCAGGATTGGCCGCGATTTCAGCTTTGAAGCCTCGGCGCCGCCCCCTGTGCCGCCCACCTCGGCAAGAGCGCGGCTCACGGGACCCCTCACCAGCTTCTCGCGCTTCTACCTCAACCTCGAATCGATCTCTCCCCGCCTCACCACCGATATCGCGCGGGTGACCGAGGGCGAAACGACGGACTTGGGGCGAGCCTTTGCGGCGCAGCAGTGGATCACCAGCCAGGTGCGATACAACCTGAACGCGGCAAGAATCCCGGCCGACGCCGATCCGGTGGAGCACTTCCTCTACACCAGCAAGGAGGGCTACTGCGACCTCTTTGCCAGCGCCATGGCTTTGGCGGCCCGGTCGATGGGCCTCCCTTCTCGGGTGGCCATTGGCTATCTGCTAAACGTTGAGGCGCCCGATTCGGAAGGCTTCTACACGGCCCGGCAGCGCGACTATCATATGTGGGCGGAGGTCTACTTTGAGGGCGTGGGCTGGATTCCCTTTGACGCCACCGCTGGAGCCGTGGAAGTGGAGGGCGCCGGAGTGGGCGACCGCCCGAACCCGGCGGCCAATGGCCTGTGGAGTCAGCCCTGGTTCTGGCCGGCGCTCATTGGCGGCATGATTGTCGTAGGCGGCCTCGTTGGCTGGCTGGCTTCGAAGGCCACCCGTTCCGGCGCCG
>JBGSIR010000053.1:0-1756 GCA_041742415.1 Fimbriimonadaceae bacterium
AGCCGCCCGATGCGGTCGCGAACCATGCGGCGGTCGGCCTCCAGCTTGGTTTCGCCGGGGCCCCTCATGCCAATGCCGCCGCGCTGGCGCTCGAACTTGGTGTAGACGCTCATCAGCCGCGGCAGGCGGTAGGTGAGCTGAGCCAGCTCGACCTGAATTTGGCCTTCCCGCGTACGGGCGCGGCGGGCAAAGATGTCCAGGATGAGCGTGCTGCGGTCAATGACCCGCCGCTTGCAGGCCGCCTCCAGGTTCTTGATCTGGACGCCAGAAAGCTCGCCGTCGAAGATCACGGCGTCCACGCCGAGCTCGTCGGCCATCACGGCGACCTCTTCGACCTTGCCTTTGCCCAGGAAGGTGGCGCGGAGCGGACGCTCCACGCGCTGGCGGATCATCCCCGCGACTTCAGCCTCGGCCGCCTCAACAAGTCCGCTGAGCTCATCCTCGACAATTTCGTCTTCGTTGGCGTCGGAATTGACAAAAACGAGGAGGACGGTCTCTTTTTCTTCGGTGCGGACTTGATGGGCTGCGGGCATTCTCCCTCGGTGGGGCGGACGGGCTTAGAAGCGGGCGACGGTGAAATTGGCCTCAAGGAAGAGGCCGCTGAACCGGGCGCCGTCGTAAGTGGGGTTGAAGTCGTAGCGGGCGGCCAGGCTGAAGTTGGGGCCGACATAGGCTCCCAGCTCCACGTTGGCGTTCCAGCCCAGGCGCTTGCCGCTCACGCGGTTTGCGCCTTCGGTGAAGGCGTAGTCGATGTAGCTGAGCCCGGCGCGGGCGGCCGCATAGGTGCGGAAGCCCGAGCTGCTCTGACGGCGGAAGTGTCCGCCGCTGTCGCCTCCGCTCAGCGGAATGGAGGTGCCCCAGCTGGCCGCGCCGAGGAAGATCTTGTTGCCGCTTTTGCTCTGCGAGGTCGTCGCCCAGTCAAAGCCATTTCGGCGCTCGCTGTTGGCCGAGGAGTTCACTCCGCCCAGGCCAATGCTCACCCAGGTGTCGCCAAAGGCATTGCGAAGCCGCTCATCGCTCGGGATGAACACGCCGACGCGGGGGCCGATCGGCACGCCCTGAGCCGAAGCAATGGCTCCGACGGCGGCCAAAGACGCGATGACAGCAATGCGAGTCGCCAACATGGGGCGGCAGTTTACTCACACCGGGCCCAGCGGAATCACCGGCCCTGCAGAGAAGGCCCGGCGGCCAGCTCCTTCAGCGACTGGCTCAAGCCCTCCAGGCAGGCCAGAAAGATGCGCTCGCCCTTTTCGGCCGTGGCCAAAGTGGCCTCGCCCAGTACGCCGTGCTCGGTGAGCTCGTCAAAGGTCCAGCTGATGCCCTGGACGCTGGGCTCCAGGCCGTCATCCACCGCGCGGCGCATGTTCACGAGGTGAGGGTGCAGGTGGAGCATGAGGCTGGTCTCAGCTTCGTCGGCGTGGCGAATGCGCTTGGCGCGGCCCTCCAAAACCTCCTCCCAAAGCCCCTCGGGGGCAAAGTCAAACCAGCCCGCGTGGCCGGCCAAAAGCTGGGGGTGGCGCTGGCGCAGGCGGCGGCAGGCCAAATCGTTCATCGAAGTGTTGCCGCCGTGGCCGTTGATGAGAAAGAGCTTGGTGAAGCCGTGGTGGACCAGCGAATCGCCCACCGCCTCCACCGCCTGCGCCCAGCCTTCGGGCGTACAGGTCATAGAGCCGGAAAAGGCCATGTGGTGCGCCGAGCCGCCCAGCCAGAGCGGGGGCAACAGGAGGACATCCTCGGGCAGCCGCGCCTCGACGGC
>JBGSIR010000054.1:0-9323 GCA_041742415.1 Fimbriimonadaceae bacterium
CGCCGAGGCTGGTGAGCTGGCGCGCATTGAGGTAGTCGTTCAGCGCCTTCTGCGCCTTGTCCCGCTCGGGCCGGGCTTCCGCAAGCTGCTGCTGCGCCACGCCCTTGGCGCTCTCCAGCTCGGCCCGGATTCGGGCGATGATGAAGTTTTCAAAGGTGATGGGGAGAACGGTGCGAAGGGCGAGAGCGTCCTCTTTGCTGGAGGCCTCGACTTCGATCTGAACGATGTTGTTGAGCTGCACCTGCTGCGCCGTGATCTTGGGCGCCTTCTCCACCGAGTCGATCTCCTCGAAGTTGGGAAGGTCGATGTTGGCGTAGTTCAGCGTGCTGATATAGACTTCTTGGCTCTGCAGCAGCTCGACCTGCGTGGGGACGTCCAAGTTCACCGACTGGGTGATGATCTGCTGAAGGACGGGGTCATCCACCAGCGAGGGGTTGGTTTGGGTGCGGCCCAAAACCTCCAGCCGCACGATGGTGCTCCATCGCTCCGGGCTGAAAATCGTGACGAGGCCCGCCAGCAAAAGGAAGAGAATGACGTTCGCAAAAATCAGCCACTTGCGGCGGCCCAGAATGCGCAGAAGCTCCCCAAAAGTCAGGTCGCTTGCGGCCAAGCTGTATTCGCTGCGAACGCTCATATCCTCTCAAGTAGTTTTCGGCAGAAATGCCGGGCCTTTGAACCCTAGTGGAGAGACGATTGGGCCGATCAATTGGATGCTCGGGGCCGGGGTTTGATGGGCCGGGACGGCTGACCGCCCGAAAAGGTCCATTCTGGCTGATCTTTTGCGGCCACAGAGCGGGGAAGCAGGATGGCGCCCTCGCCGATATGCACTCCCGGCCCCACAAAGCACTCCGAGTTGATCCAAACCTGCCCGCCAATCTCGATGGGTTTGTGCACCAGCGGAAAGTCGCGCTTGGTCCAGTCGTGGGAGCCAGTGCAGAGGAAGGTTCGTTGGGAGATGACCGAATGCGGCCCGATGCGGATCCAGTCGTAGGAGTAAACGTCGCACTCCTCGCCGATCCAAACATAGTCGGCAAGCTCCAGCCGCCAAGGCTGAAGCACCTTCACCGAGCCGCAGACCACACATCCGCGCCCAATTTTCGCCCCAAAGGCGCGCAGCAGGGCGATGCGCCAGCCGTTGAAGAACTGCTTGGGGGTCCAGGCAAAGAGGAGCCGCCGGGTGAGCGCCCAGAAGGCGCGGGCCAGCTTGATCTTCAGCGAAAGCTGGCTGCGTGACTGGCTCAGATCCCAAAGCTCAGGCTGCACGCACGGCCTCCTGCCACAGCAGCTCCATGCGCTCGGCCATGTCCTCGGTGCGGAATCGCTCCAGGTTGCGGCGTCCGGCTTCGATGAGCTCTGCTCGGCGCGGCCAGGCTTCGGCGATGGCGCGCGCGGCTTCGTCGGGCGAGTCGGGGTCCACCGCCACCCCTCCGGCTCCGAGAACATCATTCATGGGCGCACGGTCGGTGGTCACGGCCAGGATGCCGGCATGCTGAGCCTCCAAAATGGGCAGGCCAAAGCCTTCGTGGCGGCTCAGGAAGAGCAGGCCGTCGGAATCGGCCCAAAGCTGGGCGAGGTCGGCGTCGGACACTTGGGAGCGGATTTCGATTCGGCTGCTCAATTCGCACCGTTCAATATTGGTCATAAGCTCTTGGGAAGGCGGCCGGCCGGCCAGCACCAGGCGGCTGTCGTGAAACTCCGGCAGCCGGGTGAGAGATGAGAAGACACCGACCACGCCGGCTTTGTTCTTGTAGGGCTGTTCACCGCCGATGTGTAGCCACTGTACGGGGCCCTTGCGGCGGCGAGCGGGCAGGCTGGGACGCTGATAGAGGCAGTTGGGAATGGTGACGATGCGCCCATGCTCGGGCGGGCAGAGGCGATGGGCGTCCACTGTGGTGGCCTCCGAAATCGAATGGATCACCGGCGCGGCCATCAGGCTTTTGCGAATCCAGGCCTGCAGCCGCCGGCCTGTCCAGCCCACCTTCCAATAGTCCAGCTCATCGAGAGCGGCCCGGCTGGGCAGGAGGTCGTGAAGGGTCACCAGCCACGGGGCGGTGTCCAGCATGGGGCCATACATGGCGTTGCTGTGGTCGGCAATGTGCACCAGATCGTGCTTGGCGGCGAGGCGGTTGAGGCGCCCTCGGTAAGCGATGAATTTTTCGGCATAGGCCCCCCATTTCTCGCCGGCCATCGGCCTTGCCAAGCGGTAGGCAAGGCCCGGCGAGGGCGCGTCCACGGTCACCTCATGGCCCCGCTGGCGCATGATCTCCGCCAGCCCCGAGGCAAAGCCCAGCATGGAGTGCTGGCGGTCGGCCGCCCAGTTTCCGATGATCAAGACTTTCATAGCTGCACAGCGTCAACGGTGGGCTTGGCTCCGGTCTTTCGCAGAGTCCACCGCGGCGAAAGGGAGTTGGCAAGTATGACGGCGAAGATGCAGAAAAAGATGGCCAGCGGACCGGCCTGCAGCGCGTTTACGACGTTTTCCTGAATTGGCCCTTCGCTGAAGGTCCAAGGGAACATGGCCAATGTCATGACGGCAAAGATGTTTCCGCCCAGACGATCATCGACAAGAACCCCAAAGACGAGGATATAGAGCATCGTCACGGCAAAGGGAATCCAGAGCATCCCGCTCCATTTGAAGCTGGTGTAGGCCTCGCCGGGCCAGCCCATCGTGATGCTGGTGCCCAAGTCGGTGCTGTTCAGCAGGCCCGCCGCCCGGCGTGCGATCCAGTTGGAGCTTCCGACGTAAGGCTTGTCCTCATAAAGGAGCCGGTGGGGAATCATCTCAAAACCCCAGGTGATCGTTTTCCATCCGGTGGGCCCGAGCTGGTCTGCGCCGCGGATAATCGCGTCCGTCGTCAGGTTCACCGAGAATCGCTCAAACGTGGCCCGCCTCTCTCCATAGTAGAAGAAGTGGCGAATTTCGTAGTATTCGCGGGGGTTGTATTCGTTGGCTTCCTCTTGATACTTGTCGGGGTTGGCCAGCGCGTCGGTGAAGAGTCTGCTTGACTGCTCCAGGCGGTCGATGAAGCTGCCTCGGTCCGTGATGTTGCGGGCGACGAGGGCATAGGGGAAGACGACGAGCTGGAAGAAGAGCGCCACGCCAAGCCCCAGCAGAACGTGGCTGAAGCGCCATTTGAACTGGAATGCGAAGGCGGTGACAAAGACGGTGGCCAAAGCCAGACCCGCCTCGCGGCGCTGGGCCATGACAATGCCCGCCGCCATCGGAATCAAGACTCCGATGATGTTGTAGGTGTTAAAAAGGCGCCGTCCATTGCTCTTCTTGATGGCATAGGCCGTTCCGGCGGCCACGGCCAAGGGCGTGATGAATTCGGATGTCAGAAGCTCGCGAAAAACCGGGACGAGGGCATAGCGGCCTACGTGGGCGCAGAGAAGGCCAATCGCCAAGATGCGGAGCTGGGGAAGCCGGTCTTCTTTGGAAACAACCGGCGGAATCTTCTTGATTGGGCTGTATCGCCAAACCAGCGCGGCCGCCAGGATGCCGGCAAAGGCCAGGCAGTAGACCTGCATTGTTTTGATGGGGTCATAGAGCGGAATATCCGCCCGCTGTCCCATCAGGGTCTTCATGAAGTGGGCGAAGCCGAGGTGCTGAATGCCCATGAAGAGCACGGTGAACCCGACGACTCGCTTGATTCCGCCGAGCAGATAGACCGATGCCAGCCAGAGCGCCAGGGCGACCGCCGTTAGGCCGATGTAATCCCATGGACAGCCGACAACGGCCATGCCCACGAGCACACACGCCCAAAAGGCAGGCCAGACCCCCCAAACAAACGCTTTGCGGGCCGTGAGGACTGGCGACGACGAGACAAGAAGCATGGCCCGGCAAAATTATCGGGAGGTTTGCGCCTCAGCCGGAGGCCGAGCCAGCCCAAAGAGAATCTCCGCGATGCGGTCGCCATAGGCATCCCAGCCGCCCATCGCCTTCATCATTCGCAGAGCCTCGGCGCCCATGGCGTGGGCGCCCTCGGGCTGGCTGAGGCAGGTCTCCATGGCTTCGGCCAGGGCTTCGGGATTGCGGGCGGGGACCACCCAGCCGTTTCGCCCTTCGCAAATCAGCTCACAGGCGCCCGCGTTTTGGCTGATGATGGCGGGCGTGCCGCAGGCCATCGCCTCGGCGGCCACCATGCCGAAGCCGTCCTGAATCGAGGGCTGAACAATGGCCCAGCTTTCGGACATCAGCCTTTGCAGAGCGTCTCGGTTGAGTTTTCCGGCCAGCTCCATGCCGGGGGGCAGGTCCTTGAGGAGCGGGGCGATGGCGGGGTCGATGGCGCCCGCCAGCACCAGCCTAGCCGAGCCAGGAGCAAGCCGACGAAAGGCCTCCACGAGGTCCAAAACCCCCTTCTGCAGGCAGACGTTCCCGGCAAACATGAACAGCGGGGTGGATGATTTTTCTCCCACCGGCGCAAAGCGGGTGAGGTCGGCGCCCAGCGTGGCCACCGCCACCTTTTGGGCGGGGACGCCCTCTTCGACAAAGGTTCGATGCACGAACTGCGAGGGAGCCAGGATCAGGTCGGCCTCGGCATATTCGGCCAGCTCCCGCTCCACGCTCATGCGCTGAATCGGGCGGCGGGGGAGGCCCCAGCGGTCGGCTTCTTCCTGCAGGATGCGGTCCTGCCATCCAATGTGGGCGACTCCGCGGTCACACAGCCAGGCGGCGTCCCTTTGCTTTGCCGCGCGGCCAGCCGCAAGGCCGCAGTTCGAACTGGCGATCAGCACGTCGCAGTCGGTCAACCGGGCTTTGGCCGCCAAGTCGATGGATCGGGAGACGCGGGGGTGCATCCACTCGGCAATCTCGGCCCCCAAGCGGCCCTTCCGGGCAATCAGCATCATCGGCGCAAACAGCTCGGGCGCGCTGGAAAGGTGGCCTTCCAGGCCTTCATCCTTGACGCGGCTGAGGGGGTAGCCCGTGACGAACTTGCCCAAAAGCCCGCGCTTCTTGAGCTCGCGGGCCAGGTCAAAAAAGTGGAACCGGGCGCTGGCGGCCAGGCCGACCCTCACCGGCTAGGCTCCCTTTTTGGCGTCAATGCCGCTGAGCGAAGCGTCGATGAAGCGGCCGGTGAATTCAGTCAGCTCCTCGGCGCTGGCTTTGCCGGTCAAGTCGATGGTGCGAATGAACTGCCCCTGATGGATGGCGCCGGTGGTCAGCTCAATCTTCATGTAGTCCAGCCACATGGCGTTGAACTCATTGAAGAAGGCGCCGCTGGGGCCCCGAATCGTATAGATGGCCAGGGCAGGCTCTTCGTTTTGGCCCTTCAGCTTCAGCCGAATCGCCTTCACGTCGCCAAACTTTTCCGTCGGAACGGTGATCAGGTCGTCCTCCAGAACCGTCCATCCCTGGGCCGCAAAGCATGCCCGCTGGTCGTGGAAGGAGTCTGAGTTGTCGCCGGCGATGAGAACCGCATCGTAGCTGCGCGCGCCGTTGTCATAGATGCGCGAAACGATGCCCAGCGGCTTGAGCTGGTCATAGGTTTCCTGCGTCATCTTGTAGCTTTGCAGGGGATTCTTTTCGCTGGGGCGCATTTGAAAGCCGTCCAGCTCGACAGGAATCGCCTTTTCAAACCACTCTTCGTTGGGCGGAGTGTAGGACGTGATTTGGGCGCGGGCGAGGCCGTAGACTCCGGCTCCCACGCAGAGGGCGGCGACAAGGGCGGCGCGGCGGATCATTTCTGTTTTGGCTCCAAAAGTCGGGTGATCTGCATCAGAATTCCAAAGCAGACAAGAAGGGCGATGTAGCCGCTGTAGTCGTGGAACTGCATGCCGGCATCTGTGCCCATCTGGTTGCCCACATAGCCGATCATGGCCACGCGGAGGCCGTTGATGAGAACGCTGAGCGGAATGGCGATGACGGCCAAAATTGCGTTGCCCCACCATCGCAGGCTGCTGATCATCATGAAGAACAGCACCGATGAGGTGACCGCGATTGTGGTCTTGAGGCCGCTGCAGGCCTCGGCGATGTTCATGGTGAAGTTGTCGAGATAGATGACAGTGGCGTCATCCCGCAGCGGGTTTTGCCCGGCCAGGCCGAGCATCTTCTCCGCCACCGTAGTGGAGATCACCTGCAGGTTGAAGGTGAGCGTGTCGATGAAGCGGTCCAGGATGGGAAGCCCCAGCGAGAGGAAGAGAATGGGGGCGGCCAGCGCCATCGCCCAGCGCCAGCCGGCGATGACGACCACCGCCGAAGCCAGCACCGTCAGCAGAAGCACCGACTCCAGAAATGGCATGTGGGTGCGCGAGGCGATGGACTGCACATAGAGGCAGGGAAGCATCACCGCGAGGCCCAGCAGGCTGCCCTTTACGGGGAGCTGGGCGAGCTTTTCTCGCTTGCGCCAGACGAGGTAGCCGCTGGCGATGGGAATCAGGGCGCCGTGCGCGTAGTAGCCGTCAAAGTCCAGCCAAAGCGTGCCCAGCCGGGCCATGAGCGACCAAAAACTGAAGAGGATCGCGGCAAGGACGCCGATGACCATCCAAAAGGTCTGAGTTTTGGCCCAAGCCTGCAGAGTCTCTCCGGCCAGGAGCAGGCGCTCCTTCCAGGTCGGCTCCGCCGGCGCGGCCGGGCTGCGTTCTTCCGTGATCATCCTTGTCTCTGCATTATCGGCGATGTCTTCGCGCTATTTCAGCATTGGGGCCACATCAGGACCATGAACTTCGGGCACAAGGTCGATTCCTGCTTCGCTTTTGGCAAAATAGAAGCCCCGAAGCAGTGCCAAACCGATGATGCCAAAGGCGACGACAAGCGCCAAAACTTTGATCTCGAACATCATCATGGATAGAAAACGGCTGCTTTTGCCGCGCCGTCGCCGCGCTTTTGCGGGTTTTTCGGGGTCTTCCAGATCGATGGCCCAGGCGGGGCGAACAAAAATGGTCTTTTCGTCCAGATGCTCGACGACGGTCTGCTTCGGCTCAGCCTCGGGGTTTGGCCGGGCGGTCATGGCTCAATAGGCTCCTCGGCCGCGAAGGACCGCAGAAGGCGTCATGGCCAAAATGCGCAGGTCGGTGAGAAAGGACATCTCCTCGACATACTTTCGATCGAGCTCCATCCACTTTTCAAAGCTGAGGTCGCTGCGCCCCATCACCTGCCAAAAACAGGTTAGGCCCGGCTTCACCGTGAGGCGAACCATCTCATCTTTCCCATAGGATCTCACTTCGCCCACGATGGGCGGGCGGGGGCCGACGAGGCTCATGTCTCCGACGAGAACGCTGAAAAGCTGGGGCAGCTCGTCGATGCTGTACTTTCTGAGGAATCGGCCGATGGGAGTGATGCGCGGGTCGCGCTTCATCTTGAAAATCGGGCCGGACTTTTCGTTCAGCGCCTGAAGCTCAGCCTTGCGGGCTTCGGCGTCGATATACATCGACCGAAATTTGAGAAACGGAAAGGTCATCCCTCCCAGGCCGACGCGGCGGCTTGCATAGAGAATTGGCCCCGGGCTGGAGAGGCGCACGGCAATGGCGGCGGCCAGCAGGATGGGAGAAAGGGCGATGATGAGGATGAGCGATCCGACAATATCCATCAGCCGCTTAATGTGGGCGTGTGGAACTTTGGCCGTCTCCAGACTGAAGTTGATCGGCTCGTTTCCCTCAACAACCGTCAGAATATTTGGACTGGCCGCCGCGACCACCTTCTCCGCTGCCATACTTAGACCTGCTCCAAGCCAGCACTTGCCACAGGAAATGGTCTGATCCACCAGGCAATCATGCTGGTTTTGGCCGTCAAAGGGGAAGTGGCGTGTCCCGGTCGTCTAAAATGTCTCAAGCCCCACGGGTTCCTCGGCTGCCAGAGACAAATTCTTCAGGCAGCGCGATGGTCTTTGGAAGGTTTGTGAGAGAGATATGGCGCAAGTGACCCAGATCAGAGATCGTCAGCCCATCTCACGCCCCAAAGAGAGCGTCATGAATTTGACGCCGCGCCTCCACCCTCACGCCCGGCTGAAGCGAGCGCTCGACATTGTCGTTTCCGGCTCGCTGCTGCTGATCCTGCTTCCGTTCCTTTTGGCGGTTGCGGCTATGGTTCGGCTCACCTCGCGAGGGCCGGCCATCTATGTCAGCCGCCGCATCGGCGTTTTGGGCCAAGAATTTCGCTTCTACAAGTTCCGCACGATGATTTCCGGGGCCGATCAGCTCCAGGACAAGGTAGAGAGCGACCATTCGGCAGCGGGCTGGAAATGCCTGAAGGACCCGCGCATCACCCCCATCGGCAAGTTTCTTCGCAAGTTCAGCATCGACGAGCTGCCCCAGCTTTTTCATGTGCTGGAAGGCTCCATGAGCCTGGTGGGCCCCCGCCCTCCGGTTCAGGCCGAGGTCGACGCCTATGCCAGCTCTGATTTCATCCGGCTTACGGTGAAGCCGGGCCTCACCTGCTTTTGGCAGGTGATGGGCCGCAGCGACCTCGACTTCGACGAGCGAATCGCCCTGGACCGCCGCTATGTCGAGGAAATGTCGATCATGACGGACATCAAGATTCTGGCCATGACGCCCAATGCAGTCTTCAGCGGCCGCGGCGCCTACTAAGGGGCGCCGCCCGCGTTAAGGCAAAGTTAAGGGCGGGCCCTCTCGGGGAGAATGGAGCAATGATTGCTCTTGCCGCATTTGCCGCCGCGCTTCAAACGGCCCCCCGCGAGGTCTTTGTCAAGTCTCCGGCCCCCGGCATCGAGCTTCACATGATCGTCGAGCCCGACGCTCCGCGCATCACCTATGCGCTTCGCTTTTTGCCCGGCGCCGAGCTGCGCATGGAATCGGCCATGGCGCGGAACACCGTTTATGACGCCACCGCGACGAAAGGGCGCGACACCGTCTCCAACATGGTCCAGGCCTCCGGCGCCATCGGCGGAGTGAACGGCGACTTCTTTCAGTGGGGCAGCGATCCCGGCGGCGACCCGACCGGCCTGCACCTGCGCGGGGGCGAAATATTGAGCCTGCCCGATGGCGATGCGCAATGGATCTGGAGCGGCGGAGGCCTTCCCGAGATGGCGCAGGTCATGGCAGAGACATCTTTGACCCTCGCAGGCCGAGCCGCGGCGGTGGACGGCCTTAACCAAAGGGTGAACGCAGGGCAGCTGGTGGCAGCAACCGACTCGGCGGCGTGGATCTATGGCGTGGAGCCCATCACCGTCGCTCTCGTTTACGCGGGCCCGCACCGGCTTCGAAGCGGAGCGCCTCTCGCGGGCAAGGTTGTTTCGGTGAGCGAATCAAGCGTCCCTGTTTCCGTTCCGGCGGGTCACTTTGCCATCGCGGCCTCGGGCGCCCGGGCGGCCGAAGTGGCGGCGCTGAAGTCGGGCGATGAAGCGAGTCTTACCGTGAGCCTGGCCGGG
>JBGSIR010000055.1:0-3335 GCA_041742415.1 Fimbriimonadaceae bacterium
GCGCATCGGCAAACAGCCCCCCTCCGCCAGCGCGGGCAGCTTCTTCAAGAACGTCAACGACAAGGCCTTTGCCGAGAGCCTGCCCGACCTGCGCGAAGACCTCAAGGCTTCCGGAGTCGTGCCCGCCGGCCACCTCATCGAGCGCGTCGGACTGCGCGGGACCCGGCTCGGCGGAGCCATGATCGGCCAGCGCCACGCCAACTTTATGCTGAACGCCCGGGGCGCCACCGCGGCCGAGATCCGGCGCCTGGCCGAGCACGCCCAAGCCAAGGTCCACGACCGCTATGGCGTGGAGCTGGAGGCCGAAGTGCTGATGATCGGCGACTGGAGCGGCTGGCAAGTCACCGGCCATTTGCAGCCCTAAGTCCGAAACCCCAAGCGCCTCTGCCGCGTTACTATGAGTGTAAGAGGCTCAAGCAGTTGAGCCGAGGAGAGGCATGGCCGATTACTACAAGGTTCTGGGAATCAGCCGCAAGGCGGATGAAAAGGAGATCAAGGCGGCCTACCGCAAGCTGGCCCGGCGCTATCACCCCGACGTGAACCCCGGCAGCGCCGAAGCCGAGGCAAAATTCAAGGAAGTCAGCGAAGCCTATTCCGTGCTGAACGACCCCGAAAAGCGCCGCCAATACGACCGTTTCGGCAGCGGCTGGCAGGATGTCCAGCCCGGCTCCTCCGGCCGCTCAAGCGCCCAAGACTACGACTTCGGCCCTGGCGGAGGCAGCGGCGTCGGCTTTGGCGACTTTTTCGACTCCATCTTCGGCGGTGCCGGGGTGGACATGAGCGGCTACCGCATGGAGACCCCGCCCAAGGATGTCGAGCACGTGGTCGAGCTCACGCTGAACGAGGTGGACCAGGGCGGCAAGCGCACCCTCACCTATCAAGTCGAGGAGCCCTGCAGCAAGTGCCGCGGCACCGGCCAAGTGAGCATGATCGGCGGCGGCTTCAGCCTCTGCCCGCAGTGCTCCGGCCGGGGCGTTTCGCTGGAGTGGCGCACCACCGAAGTCAAGATCCCCGCCGGAATCCATGAAGGCAAAAAGCTCCGCGTCCCCGGCGGAGGCGCGGCCGGGACGCGAGGCAAGCGGGGCGACCTCTATGCGGTGATCAAGGTGAAGCCCCACCCCGTCTTCGCCCGCACCGGCGATGACCTGGAAGCCCAGGTGGATGTGCCCTACCTCACGGCCATTCTGGGCGGCGACATCAGCGTGCCCACCCTGCGCACTTCGGGCCAGGTGACTCTGCCCGCCGGATCGCAGACCGGCCAGCGCGTCCGCCTCAAGGAACGCGGCCTCACCAAGATGAACGGCGGCCGGGGCGACCTCTTTGTCCGCATCCGCGTGGTGACCCCCAAGCAGATTTCTCCCGAGCAGGAGGCGCTGCTGAAGCAGCTCCGCGCCCTGGAGGCCGCCGAATGAGCCAGCGCAGCCAGCCGGTCTACATGATCGGCGTCGCCGCCGAGCTCTGCTCGGTGCACCCCCAAACCCTGCGGCAGTACGAGCGGCTCGGCCTGGTGACCCCCACCCGCGCCGGCAAAAAGAACCGCCTCTACAGCGAAGACGACATCGCCCGGGTGCGCCAGATTCAGCGGCTGACCCAGGACATGGGAGTCAACCTGGCCGGGGTCGAGATCATCCTGCGCCTGCTGGACGACATGTCCGACCTCCAGACCGAATATCAAACCCGCATGGACGACTACGTGCGCGAAGTGGAGCGATTCCTGAGCGAAGCCTTTCGCAACAGCAACGCCCCCGTGCGCTCCGGCGGCTCCATCATTCCGGCGCCGAAGGTGGTGTTCCAGCCCCGGGCATGGGGGGCGGAGCCGAAGCGGGAGCCGGAGTCGGAGGAGCCGGGGGAGCCATAGGCGCCTCGGGCTTGGCTCCCTTCTCCGACATCCGCCGCCAAACGCCTTCCACCGGCCCCATCTTGAACATCCGCAGCCACGCCCAGGCAAAGAGAATCACCACCGCATAGACCCCCGGCACAACCACCAGCGACTGCAGGTAGCTCACCTGGCCAAACCAGCCCAGGCCAAAGCCATAGAACAGGAAGGTGCACAGCACGCTCGTGAGCAGGTAGCAGCTCAGCGCCGCGCGGCCCACCCAAGAGAACATCGTGAAGATCGGCGACCGGAGCTTCTCCACCATCCAGGCCAGCGCGCCCGCATAGCCCAGCGCCAACACCGCCCCGCCAAACATCTCGTTAAAGTTGGAGACCTCGGGCGAGAAGCCAAAAGCCATCGCGGCCAATGGGAGCGCATTCAAGAGCAGGCCGCCAAAGAGGCCCACACCCACCAGCAGCTTCAGCGTCTTAGGATGCTGCGAAGGCCGCGCAAAGAAGCCCCGCCGGCCCAGCCAAACGCCGATCAAGAACTGGCCAAGAAGGGACGGCAAAACCATGCCGGCCTGCATAAAGAACGCAAAGGCATAGGTTCCGCTGCGCCAAGCCAAATGATCAAGCGGGTTTCTGCCCTGGTAGGCGGCAATCTCTTGGGCCGCCGAGAGGCCAAACATCGACTCTTGGCCGCCTCCCCCCATGGCCGCGCCGCCAAAGGCCACCGAAACAGCGGCAATGCCGGCGCCCATCAAGAAGCTGATGCCCAAGCAGATGCCGGCAATGGTCAAGATCAGCTTGTCGCTCTTCTTCGCCAAGAACATGCAGATCAGCGCGGTCAGGGCGTACATCAAAAGGATGTCGCCGTACCAGATGAGGAAGCCATGGATGGCGCCGATGACGCCCAGCAGCAAGGTCCGCTTCAGATAGCTCCCCGGCCAGGTGATGCGCTTGGCCGCCTGCAGGCTCATGCCCACGCCGAACAGCACACAAAGCATGCCGCGAAACTTGCCCGCCACCAGCCAATCGCGCACCGCCTCGGCCCAGCCATTAGCCGCACCAAAATCGGGCTTTCCGGTGAATTCCCACATCACGGGCTGGCTGAAGGCCGGAAGGTTGGCAAGCAGAATGCCGAGAATGGCAAAGCCTCGGATGACATCCAGCGAGGCGATTCGGTTGGTCGTTGCGGCAGCGGCCATTCGCCATAAGTCTACGCGAGGCGGAACCTCTGGGTTGATCAGGCATCATAAAGAGTGATGTTCGCCGTTCTTGCCGCCTCTTTGGCCGCCCTGCCAATCTCTGTGACCAAGGATGTGGCCTATCGCACTGCGCCTGCGCTGCAGGAAGGCGGCGCCCCGCGCGAGGTGGCGCTGGACTTCTACGCCCCTGTCACCGCCGCCGAAGGCCCCCACGCCATGGTCGTGGTCATCCATGGCGGCTCGTGGTCGGGCGGAGCCCGGCAGGACGTGGCCCCCTTCTGCGAGAACCTCTCGCGCATGGGCATCGCC
>JBGSIR010000056.1:0-7056 GCA_041742415.1 Fimbriimonadaceae bacterium
CCGCGCCCGAGCTGAGCCGGCTGGAAAAGCTGCGGCAAGACCTGCTGGCTGAGTTCCGCGCGAACCCCGCCGATTCAGCCAAAATCGCCCCCTCCCCCGACCTCGCGGCCTGGACCATGACCGCGAACGTGCTTCTCAACCTCGACGAGACCATCTCCCAAGAATAAACATGAGCGAAGACATCAAGCGAATCACCCGCCGCGCCCTCTTTCAAAAGGCGGGCTGGGGCGTGGGCAGCCTGGCCCTGGGCTCGATGCTGGCCTCCGAAAGCCGCGCCGCCGAGCAGGCCGCTCAGCAGCGCATGGGCGAAGCCATCCGCACCCATTTCGCGCCCAAAGCCAAGCGCGTCATCTTCATGTTCATGGCCGGCGCCCCCTCGCAGGTCGATCTCTTTGACCCCAAGCCCACGCTTCAGCGGCTCGACGGCGAAGTCTGCCCCGAGGAGATTCTGCAGGGCGAAAAATTCGCCTTCATCAAGGGCGCCCCGCGCCTGCTGGGCTCGCCGTTTGAGTTTGAGCAATGCGGCCAGTCCGGCGCCTGGGTGAGCGAGCTGCTGCCGAACTTCAAGAAAATCGTGGACGACGTCGCCATAGTGCGATCCATGCAGACCGACCAGATCAACCACGCCCCGGCGCAGATCTTTATGAACACCGGGTTCCAGATCCCCGGCCGCCCCAGCATGGGCTCCTGGCTCACCTACGGCATCGGCTCCGAGAACGCCGACCTGCCGGGGTTTGTTGTGCTCATCAGTGGCGAAAACAACCCCGACGGCGGCAAAGCCTGCTGGTCCAGCGGCTTCCTGCCCTCTGTCCACCAAGGGGTGGAATTCCGCAGCCAGGGCGACGCCGTTCTCTTTGTCGGCGACCCCGATGGAGTCAGCCGCGATGTGCGCCGCAAGACTTTGGACGCGCTCGGCGACCTCAACAAGCTCACCTACGAGCGCAGCCTCGACCCCGAAGTTCAGACCCGCATTGAGCAGTACGAACTGGCCTACCGCATGCAGTCCAGCGTGCCCGAGCTCATGGAGATCAACGCCGAGAGCCAGGCCACCCGCGACCTCTACGGTTCGGTGCCCGGCGAGAAGTCCTTCGCCAACAACTGCCTCCTCGCCCGCCGCCTGGCCGAGCGCGGCGTGCGGTTCATCCAGCTCTACCACCGCGGCTGGGACCATCACGGCAACGCGCAATCGGTGGACATCGAAACCGGCCTGCCCCGGCTCTGCAAGGAAGTCGACCAGGCCATGTCGGCCCTCGTCATCGACCTGAAGCAGCGCGGCCTGCTGGATGACACGCTCGTGGTGTGGGGCGGCGAATTTGGCCGCACTCCCATGAACGAAGGCCGTGGCGGCTCGCCCTTCAAAGGCCGCGACCACCACCCCCGCGCCTTCACCATGTGGATGGCAGGCGGCGGCGTCAAGCCGGGCATCACGCTGGGCGAGACCGACGAGATCGGCTACAACGTCGCCTCCGACCCGGTCCACGTCCACGACCTGCACGCCACTATGCTCCACCTCATGGGCCTCGACCACACCCGGCTCACCCACATGAGCCAAGGCCGCCTTTTCCGCCTCACCGACGTGCACGGCGAAGTGGTCGAGAAGCTTTTGGCTTAAACTCTGAACTTTGCCAGGAAAGGCGCCAAAGATGATCCTGAGATGGCAAGGATTTGGCACTGTGCAATGGCGCTTTGCATGGCTGTCCCAGCCACTGCTGATCAAAACCTCAGACTGGGAGGCTCCATCGAGACTGCATTTGTCTCGGCGAAGCGCTCTGGCGAGCTCAAATCTGGTCACCGATATACCAGAACCCAGCTCAGCGCCGAACAAGGGGCATGGCGGGCCGAAGCCACATGGTGGGCCTACCCTTTCTGCGGCTTTCATGCACTTGATGAGACGTCCCTTCAATACTCCGCAGCCAACTGGAGCGCCACAGCTGGCCGGATTCGTCTGCCCGTGGGACAGCACTCATGGGATGAGCAGTGGTACTCCCCATTTATTTTCCAGACCCGCTTAGAGTTACAAAACTACGAAGGAGGCAAGCGTCTTTCCCACACAAGCCCGGGATACCTGTTTGAATACTGGAAAGGAATGCACCAATTGCAACTGGGCCTTACCACCTCCACGGCTCAGCCGAACAATCTGTTGCCGAAGTCAGTAAACCGGGCGGCAGTGCGTTGGCAAACCTTTTTTGATCCCTTCATCGTCGGCGCATCTGCGCTGGTTGACCCAACCGATATCGGAGACCACGAAACGATGACATCGATGGATGTCCGGTGGAGTCAGCCCAACTGGCTTGCAAGAGCTGTCTTCCTATCTCGCCGGAATGACGGCAGCACCTTTACTGACTATGATGGAACAGTCATATCAACTTCAGGACATCAAGAATCACTCTTTATCGATACGACCTATCGCCCGCCCGGCGTCACAAACGTCCAGCTTGGCCTGCGCTGGGACTTATGGCGCAACATATCCTCGGCCAGCCAGTCTGAGACCACGACCCTAAGCCTGCAGTACGAGCTTTCGCATGGCATTGATGCCGCGGTCAACTATACATTTGGCCCGAATATGTCTGACCAAAAGTTTGGAGGCGGCTGGGCTTTACAGCTTCTCAAGTTTCACCGATTTTAAGCCAATATAAAGATCATGGTATTCGCTGCAGCCTTGATTCTTGCTCAAAGCCCAGGCTGGATCTCTGGACAGATCCTGGCCAACAACAAGCCAGTCGCGGATGCAGTCATTTGGCTGGAAGGGCCCGGAGAGAAGCTGAAGCCGATTAGAGCCAAGGTTATCCAAAGGGACCGGCAGTTTATGCCACACATCTCGGTCGTGCCTGTGGGCAGTCGCGTTGAGTTCCCCAACATGGACAACATCTATCACAATGTCTTTGCAGAGCACAAAGCCGCCAAGTTTGACTTGGGGATGTATCCAAAAGGCCAAAGCCGATCCGTTGTCATGGATAAGCCTGGCATCACTTCCGTTCTCTGCAGCATTCACTCAGAAATGAGCGCCTATGTTATGGTCGTAGACGCCGTTGAAGCTCTCAAAACTGACAGAAACGGTCGGTTTAAGACCAAAAACCTTCCCTCAGGGACATACACCATTCAGGTCTGGCACAAGACCCTAGGTGAAGCGAATGTTCGCCGATCCATTTCAAGTGGTGATGCGCCCGTCCAAATCAGCTTGAAGAAATGATCACTCTTCAAAATTCATACCGTACCCAGACGTTCCTGATGACGGCAGGACTTGCCACAGTAATCATTTTAGCTCTAGCAGGTGTGCTTGGAGCCCTCATCCAACGGCAAATCTCCTTGACGGCCCAAGCCGCAATGAAGCAGGCTGACCTGGCAATGGCAGAAGAAGTTCGTTCCCGACTCACTGCACTGAGCACAGAAACCAAGCTGCTCAGCGAGCACCCCGGCAGTAAAGGCCTCTCAGCTATTCCGCGAGACGAAAACCAAGAGACCATGGAAGGTTTCCTGCGAGATAACCTTTCACTCCTGAATGTTGACTGGCTGGCTTTTATCGACTTGGATGGCCGGGTTATGGCCTCTACGCGACCAGAGACAGTCTCGCGAGATCAGATTTTGAAACCGGACAACATCAGCGCAGATGCATGGGCAAACAGCCTCATTCCTCTGAGCCCTCCGACACTCATCGCGCTCGAACCAGTCTATGTGGGATCAGATCTAAAGATGCATATTGCGGCTGGGATTGATATCGGTCCCAAATTCCTTCAGAAAGCTTCTGTCGGAATCCCGGCAATCTTTGCTCTGATCGATGATAGTGGTGTAATCTCATCGAGCCAGCCCCTGTCCAGCATAGAAGAAAGAGGAGACAGACTAGTGGCCCTTGCAAACGGCGCCGTCTCTACGGCATCAGTTCCGGAGGAATCTGGATTAAGACTGGTTGCCTTTGTCAACCAAGACTCTGCGGCAGAGCCACTAAATCCAGTGCTTTGGGCGCTTGTTGTCCTTGCGCCGATGTCCATTGCAGCGGCAGCTGCTTCTGCCGCTTTCTTGTCTCGCCGCGCCACTGCTCCGCTTGCAGAGCTCACTCAGTCTGTGAAGGTCTTGGAAGATGGTCGGTGGCCACAAGCGTTCGAGACCGGTAGGAAGGATGAATTCGGAGTTCTCCAAGCCTCATTCAATGAAATGATTGCCTCATTGAAAACCAGCAGGGAGCGCCTAGAGGCCATGCTTGAAACCGATCCCTTGACAAACGTTTGGAACCATCGAAGATTTCAAGAAGAGCTTGCAACTCGCATGACTCAAACGTCCCAAAGCTGGGGGCTAATCCTCGTTGACCTGGATGACTTCCATGGCTTCAACGAGCGGTATGGCGCCATCCAAGGAGATCAGCAGCTTCAATTGGTGGCCAGTCTGGTTAAATCTTCAGTTCCGGATGACGCTATTGTCGGCCGGCTGGGCGGCGACACTTTTGCTGTTTTGGCATCGGCTGACCAGGCAGAATTTACCGTCAGAAGAATTCAGCGCGCGATCTCAGAAGACAGCTCAAGTTCTGCCTGCGTAGGTTGGGCCGAGACGAATCAAGGTTCCTTTGTCCCTGGAATGCTCTGCTTAGCCGCTGAGGCCGCTTTGGCCGAGGCCAAGTCTGCCGGCAGAGCAAGCAATCGAAAGTTCTCGGGCTTCCTGATTGACGGATCGCATGAGGAGATTCGTGAGGTGTTTCGTAGTCCAAGTGTGGCCGCCGTTCGTGCGTTGGCCGAGGCAGTGGATGCTAAAGATGCTTACACCCGAGGCCATAGTCAGCGCGTTGCAGAATTCGCTCGGGAACTGGCTGCAGCCAATGGCTGCGACCAGGGCTTTATTGATCTGGTCTATATGACAGGCACACTGCACGATGTGGGCAAGATCGGTGTGCCAGATAGTGTCCTGCGCAAGCCTGATCGCCTTACGGATGAGGAGTTTGCTCAGATAAAACTCCACCCAGAACTAGGGGAGAAAATCGTGCGTCAAATTCCGCCTCTGCGCGAGACCCTCTCAGGCATTCGGGGCCACCACGAGCGTTGGGATGGCCGAGGATATCCCGACCGGCTGGCAGGCGAAAGCATCTCTTTGCTTGCGCGCATACTTGCGGTGGCTGACTGCTTTGACGCCATGACTTCGGACCGGCCTTACCGCAAGGGTCTTCCTGTCGAAATCGCACTTGCCGAAATTGAAAAGGGAGCCGGTTCTCAATTCGATCCAGTACTGGCGGAAGTCTTTGTCAAAACATTCCGCCAGAAGGCTGCCTAGCCCACAGGGGCTAGGCTTTCTCAACCGGCGACTGCGAAAGCCGAACAAAGAATCGGATGCTGTCTGGAATCACCGCGTCGTTGAAGTCAAAACGCGGCGTGTGAAGGCCGGGCGGGTCGGTTTCACCCTCGCGCTGGAGGCCGACGAAGACAAAGCATGCGGGCACATGGGCGCCGTAGTAGCTGAAGTCCTCCGCCCCCATCTTGGGGTGCTCCTCCAGGCTCACTCGCCCCTCGCCGAACTCTTCCGCGGCCAGCGTCAGCGCCCGGCGGGTGGCCCATTCGTCGTTGAAAGTCACCGGATAGCCGGGCTCCCACCGAATGGTGGAGACGCAGCCATGCGCAGCGGCGATACCCTCCACCAAAGTGTGGAATCGCTGCTTGATCACCGCCCGAATGCCTTCATCCACAGTCCTCACCGTGCCCGTGAATTCGGCGGTGTCGGGGATGATGTTCGTCGCGGTGCCTGCTTGAACGGTGCCAATGGTCACCACCGCCTGGTCGCTCGGCGCGGCATTGCGGCTGATGATGCTCTGCGCCGCCTGAATGCAGGCGCCAAGGCAGACAATCGGGTCCACCGAAAGGTCAGGCGCCGCCGCATGGCCGCCCGAGCCGCGCAGGGTCACATAGAACTGATCGGTGGAGGCCATCGCCGCGCCGATGCGGGTGCTCAGCGCTCCCTGCTTTCGAGCCGGCCAGCCGTGCAGGCCATAGATGACATCCGCTTTGGGGAAGTGAGTGCCGTCCAGCGCGCCGTCCTTGCACATCAAGTCTCCGCCTGCGCCCCCTTCTTCGGCCGGCTGAAAAAGGAAAAGCGTGTTGTTTCGCCGCTCTGGCATCGCCGCCAGCGCCCGCGCCGTGCCAAGAAGGATCGCCGTATGCCCATCGTGGCCGCAGGCGTGCATCTTGCCCGGATGCTCGCTGGAATGCTCCACCCCGGTCTCCTCCAAGATCGGCAGCGCATCCATGTCAGCCCGCAGCGCCACGGTGGCCTCCGCCTTTCCGGTCGCCGGCAAAAAGCCGAGCACGCCGGTGCCACGGGCCAACCCGGCGACAAAGTCGATTCCCAGCGCTGTCAGCTCGGCCTGAACCAGAGCGCTCGTCTCGTGCTCTTCAAACATCAGCTCCGGCCGCCGATGAATCTGCCGGCGGATCTCCTGCGCGCGGGCGGCGGCTTCTGCGATCACGCCGCCACCCCCGCCATCACGCGGCCCAAGGCTTCGCAGTAAAACTCGATCTCCTCTGCCGTGCCGATGCTCACGCGAATGTGCTTCGGCATGCCAAGCACGTGGCCGGAGCGCACAATGACTCCCTCATTCAGCAGCGCCTCGGCCACGCGCTGGCCGTCGCCCACCTCCACACAGACAAAGTTGGCCCAGCCCTCGACGCAGGCGAGCCCAAGCGAACCGGCGTGCGCGGCAATGGCGGCGCCGCCTTCGCGGTTCACGCGGATGCTCTCCTTCAAAAACTCATGGTCCTGCAGCGCCGCGATGGCGGCCGCCTGAGCCAGTGAGTTGACGTTGAACGGCTCCCTCACCCGCTCCAGCGCCTGGGCGACCTCGGCCGGAAAGACCCCCCAGCCCACCCGGATGCCCGCGAGGCCAAAGGCTTTGCTGAAGGTGCGAAGCACTGCGACCGGCGCGCCCCGACGGAACATCGCAAGGCCATCCGCCGCATCAGAGCCCGCCGCATATTCTGCATAGGCTTCATCCAAAACGAGCAGCGCGCCATCTGGAATCGAATCCGCCAAATGGTCAGCCTCGGCCTGCGAGATGATGGTGCCCGTGGGGTTGTTGGGGTTGGC
>JBGSIR010000057.1:0-1719 GCA_041742415.1 Fimbriimonadaceae bacterium
AGGAGCTGCGTCAGCGAGGCCTCCCGGGGGGTGGCCAGCAACTCTTGAGAAGGCGAATCTGCCGCCGGCATTTGGGAGGGAAGCGGCGGGTCGGTCATGCTCACCACCTGGCGAATGGGCGAAGCCTCTTTGACGGGAGGAGCCACCGACCGGCCCGCCCAAAATCCGGCGCCCGCCACCGCGCCACCCAGCACAATCAGCAGGCCCATCCCCCACAGCTTCTGGGGCTTCTTGTCATCCAGCGGGATGCCCTTCGCCACCTCCGTCAGGTCTTCCTCCCGGGTCAGGCGCATGGCCTCGTCTCGGCGGGCTTTCAGGCGCAGGTTGTCGGGGTTCAGGTCCAGCGCCATGCCAAACCAGTTGGCGGCCTCCTGATGTCGCTTCATGTCCAGATTGATTTCGCCCAGCAGCACGTGGGCGTCGATGTGCGTGGGGAAGCGGCGCATCACCGCCAGCACGGCCTGCTCGGCCTCTTTCAACTGCCCAGCCAGGCGCAGCTTGTTGGCGTTGGCCAGGTCTAGATCTGCCGCGCTGGCGGCCTCGGCGGTCTCCAGCGGCTCGCCGCACATGGCGCACTCCCTCGCCGTGGGCGAGGCGGGCGTCATGCAGACAGGGCACAGCCTCTCATTCGCTTCCGGTGCTTCCAAATCCACTCTCCCCGCGCTTGGTCTGGCTCAGATCATCCACCGGCAGCCATTCCGCGCGCGCCACGGGGGCCACCACAAGCTGGGCAATGCGGTCTCCCTTCTCGATTTTGACGACCTCTGACCCCAAATTGATCAACAAAATTTTCACTTCGCCGCGGTAGTCGCTGTCGATGGTGCCGGGGGTGTTCACCATGCTCAGGCCAAGCCGAAGAGCCAGCCCGCTGCGGGGCCTCACTTGGCCCTCGAATCCCTCGGGAATCGCCATGCGCAGCCCCGTGCCCACCAGGCATCGCTCGCCCGGGCTCAGCTTGGCCGCTTCGTTCGCCCTCAAGTCCATCCCGGCGCTGCCGGCGGTCTCATAGCTCGGCAGCGCCACGCCCCGCTCGGCCTGAACTGGGATGGAAACGCGAATCTGCGGCATATTGTCGGCCAAACTACCCCACGGCGATGGAAATTTTGAGCCTGGGCGATGAGGCGCTGCTGGTGCGGGGCCTTGGGCATCACGAAGCCGTGGCTTGGGCGCGATCGGGCAGGCTGGAGGAGGCCGGCTTGGCCCGCGAGGTTTGGGCGGCCTTCGGCGCCCTGGGAGTCCAAATTTTCCCCGGCCCAGACCCCCGCCAAGCCATCGCCGAAGCTCTGAAATCCGGTCCGCCCCACAGCGCCCACCAGCCGAAGACTTGGGAGGCCGATCTGCGGCTGGACGGCCCGGATTTGGACTCGGCCTGCGCCCAGCTCGGCCTGACTCCCTCGCAGTTGGCCGCCGGGCTCACCGAGTCGCCTTTGCCGGTTCTCGCAATCGGGTTTTGCCCGGGCTTTCCCTATCTGGGGCCTGTGCCCGAGCCGATGCGGGGCCTCGCGCGCTTGCCAAGCCCGCGCAGCCGAGTGCAGGCAGGCTCGGTGGGGCTGGCCGGAGACCAAGCGTGCATCTATCCTCTGGTCCGCCCCGGCGGCTGGCCGCTGGTGGGTTCGATCTCGCCCGAAGCCGCCGAAGAGCTGGCCCAGGGAGCCGTGGAGGCGGGAGATGAGGTATGGCTGCGGGCATGAAGTGCATCGACCTCAACGTGGACCTCGC
>JBGSIR010000058.1:0-3281 GCA_041742415.1 Fimbriimonadaceae bacterium
TGCCCTTGCTGGCGGCGGCCTCCTTGTCATAGGAGGTCATGCGCGCGCGGCTGGCGTCGTCGATGCCGGCGCCGGGCTGAACGATGTTCACCGAAACCAGCGCCAGGATGACCGCGATGCCGCTGAGCAGGATGGTCATGACCAGCGTGCGGATGCCGACCCGGCCCACCTTGGCCACGTCGCCCAGCTCGTTCACGCCCAGGGCAAGGGCGGAGAAGAGCAGGGGCACGACGACCATGAAGATCATCGCCAGGAAGATGCCGCCGATGGGGTCGGCCACGTTGGCGACAAAGGCCTGGAGCTGCTCGTTGTCGGCTCCCAGCATCAGCTGCGCCGCCAGCCCCGAGAGGCCGCCGAGCAGCAGCGAGATGAGGATGACGTTGTGGAGCGCCATCCGCGGCTTCCGGCTCATAAGGGGGCATTATCCCGATTGACGGGGCGCGGCGTCAGTTTCTTAGACCGGCCTTTGGAGTGAATCGGGATTCTCGCCCGCCTGAAGGCCGCGGTCGGCTCCCTCGGCGCCTTCGGCCAGGCATTCGAAAAGGTTGCGGACGCACTGCCCTAGGCGGTCGGTGCCCACGCCGTTGGCTTCGATGAGTTCGACGACCTGCCGGGCCATTTCCAGCGCCTCTTGGCGGACGGCTTCGGCCTCTTCGGGAGCGGGGTTTTCTTCGGTGAGGCGATAGATCAACAGCCGAGCGGCGAGGGAGGAGGCGGCTTCGCGGGTGCGGCGGCGGACGCTTTCGTTTCCGGCGAGGTGCTTGGTGATGCGGTCCGCCACCGTCCCTGCGTGGGGCAGGTTCAAGGGAATCTGAAAATGAGCCATGCCGAGGCTCCATTTTACGGCTTTCGTCCAGGCTGCGCCAACGCTCGGCCCGGGGTTCGCGTCAATATGTGTTGGAATGGCTCCGCAGCTTGCCCATCGCATCGCCTTGGCTGCCCTGGGCGTCCTGGGGCGCATCCATATTTTCGCGTTCATCCTCATGATCTTGGGGGCGATCACGCAGATGCCGAGCGGCGCGGGGCCGCACCGGCTGATCTTTTGGATTTACGGCTTTGTGTGGATGGCCGTCTTTGCCATCGAATGGCTGATCATCCGGGTGGTGCGGGCTCGGCGCGGCGTGAATCTGGAGGCGGTTGAGCCCACGGACGTGCAGATCGACGCCGCGCCGGAGATCTCGGCCACGCGGCTTCTGATCCCCAGCCTGTTCATGCTCTTTGTGGGCGTGATGCTGGGGCGGCTGGAGGATATCCAGGTGCTTGTGCCGAGCTGGATCGGAGTCAAGGTGGCGGAGGCCTATCTGCGGCCGCGCCGGATGATCATCAAGGTTCGCCGCGCGGCTTCGGTGGGGCGGCTGGAGATTGCCCGCTCGCCGCTCGATCCGCCCCACATCACGGTGATTTGGCTTCGGCCGGGCGTGCTGAAGGAGTTTGAGGAGGCGGTGGCCCAGCAGGACGCGGCTTCGGCGGCCCGGGTGCTCAATTTCCCGGGCGCTCTCACGCCGCGCCAGGCGGCCGAAGCGGCCTCGGCCTTCATCCGCCGGGCCCACCCCACTACGCCGCCGGTGATGGGCTGAGCCGGTACCCTTCATGCCCAAGATGCCGCCCACCTTCCGCCTGACGGACACCATGACCCACAAAGTGCGGGAGCTGGCCCTAGCCGAGCCCGGGCACCTGCGGTTTTATTCGTGCGGGCCGACGGTCTACAGCTACGCCCACATCGGCAACTTTCGCACCTTTTTGACGGCTGACTTGGTGGTCCGCACCGCTCAGGCGCTGGGCTGGCGGGTGAGCTATGTGAGCAACATCACCGATGTGGGCCACCTCACCGCCGACGACCAGGCCGACGCAGAGGGCGAAGACAAGATGGCCAAGGCGCTGCACAGCAAAGAGGGCGAGGCTTTTGTGAACGTGTGGCAGCTCGCCGAGCACTATGAGACCGCCTTTCGCGAAGACTGGGCGCGGCTGAACCTCATTGAGCCCATGGTGCGCCCCCGCGCCACCCAGCACATGCGCGAGCAGATCGAGATGGTGCAGGGCCTTATCGAGCGCGGCCACGCCTATGAGACGCCGACCGGGGTCTATTTTTCGGTGGCCAGCTTTGAGGGCTACGGCAAGCTGAGCGGCAACCGCGACCAGGAGAGCCTTCAGCGCGGCGTGCGCGACGTGGTGCTGGACGACAACAAGCGCCACCCTGCCGACTTTGCCCTTTGGAAGAAGGACGAAAAGCACCTGATGCAGTGGTATTCGCCCTGGGGCTGGGGCTTTCCGGGCTGGCACCTGGAGTGCTCGGCCATGGCGATGCAGTACCTCGGCGAGACGATCGACCTCCACGCGGGCGGCGAAGACCTTGTCTTTCCCCACCACGAGTGCGAAATCGCCCAGAGCGAGGCGATCACTGGCAAGCCGTTTTCGAACCACTGGATTCACACCCGCTTTCTGCGCGTGGATGGCGAGAAGATGTCCAAGAGCAAGGGCAGCTTCTACACCGTGCGCGACCTGGTGGACGACCGCGGCGTGCACCCCCTGGCCCTGCGCTATGCGCTGATGGCCGTGCCCTATGGCAAGCCGCTGAACTTCACCGACCAAGGGCTGGCCGACGGGCTCACGAACATCGAGCGCTTCCGCCAGGCGTTGGAGCGGGTTGATGGGGCTGCGGCTTCTCCGACTGAGCCGTTTGTGCGCATCGCCGACGAAATGCTGGCCGCGATGTGCGAAGACCTCAACACCTCGGTGGCGCTGGCCAAGGCCATCGAGGGCGCCAAAGAGATTCTGCGGCCCGCCAGCCTGGACGAAGAGGCTCGGCGAGGCGGGGCCTGGTTCTTGGACCGGGTCTCGCAGCTTCTGGGCATCGTCCCCGAACTGGAGCAGGCTTCCGCCGAGGGCGAGCCGCAGATCGAAGGCCGCGCCATCGGCGATTGGCTGGCGATGCGCGCCGACGCCAAGCAGAGCAAAAACTTCGCCGAAAGCGACCGCATCCGCGACCTGCTGACGGCCGCAGGCTACGAAATCAAGGACACGCCGCAGGGCGTGGAGTGGCGCAAGGCTTAGGCCACAACAAGCCATTCTTTGCCCCAAAAGCGGTGAGCCGGCGCCAACCCGCCCACCGCTTCGCGGAGCCCGCCCAGGCTTGGGCGGGCGGTTGGACGGAGGCTGAGCGAACCGCTCCACCATGCCTGGGGGAGCTGGCCCGGAGGGACTGAGAGGGTTGACCGCCGACTGGAGCTCGGGCATGAGCTGAAGCAGAAAGTTTGTCCTCTTCCTCCCAAAAGGTGAGAGGA
>JBGSIR010000059.1:0-8361 GCA_041742415.1 Fimbriimonadaceae bacterium
CCAAGCTCTTCAGCGCCCGCACCGTGGCCACCACCACAATCACGTCCGGCAGCCTTCCAAGCAGCGGCGCCTTGATGGTCAGAAACTTTCGCCCCCCGAGGTCGGCGCCAAAGCCGCCTTCGGTCACGGTGTATTCCGCCATGCCGAGCGCACCCTGGGTGGCAATCAGGCTCGAACAGCCGTGCGCGATGTTGGCGAAAGGGCCGCCATGGATGAGCGCAGCGCCGTTTTCGCTGGTCTGCACCAAGTTGGGCCGAAGCGCGGAGTGGAGCAGGACGGCCATCGCTCCGGGAGCCTTCAATTCGGCCGCCGTCACCGTGCGGCCCCTCCGGGTTTCGCCCACCTCGATGCGCCCGAGCCTCTCCTGCAGGTCGCTCAGGCTCTCGGCCAGACAGAGAATCGCCATGACTTCGCTGGCGGGCGTGATGACAAACGAATCCTCGCGCGGGAAGCCGTTGGCCCGTCCGCCCAGGGCCACATTCACCTGGCGGAGGGCGCGGTCATTCATGTCCACCGTGCGCGGCCAGCGGATGCGCCGGACATCGAGGTCCAGATCGTTTCCGTTGGCGATATGGGCATCAATCATCGCGCTCAGCAGGTTGTGGGCGGCGGCGATGGCGGGAAAATCCCCGGTGAAGAACAGGTTGATGTCCTCGCTCGGCAGCACCTGACTCCGCCCCCCTCCCGTGGCTCCGCCTTTCACGCCAAAGAGCGGCCCCAAAGCGGGCTCGCGGAGCGCGGGCATCGCGCGGCGGCCGATTTTCTGCAGCCCCTGAGCCAGGCCCACGGAGACCGTTGTCTTGCCTTCGCCCGCTGGAGTCGGTGTGATGGCGGTGACCAAAACCAGACGCCCCCGCTCGCGGGCCTTGAGGCGCCGGACCCCTTCCCAAGTCAGCTTGGCCTTGCGGAGGCCGAGCGGCTCGTAGTCCGCTTCTCCAAGGCCGAAGTCGGCGGCTACGGTCGAGATCGGAGCCAGCCGAACTTCTCGGGCCATCTCCAGGTTGCTGCTCATAGCCCTAGAATGACGCAACAGCACCCAGGGCCCAGCGTCTAACGAAGTGTGAAGTCATTCACTCTTCGCCTTCTGGCCATGGCCGGCGCCCTGAGCATTGCCGCCTTGGGCGCATGGATCGCAATGCCCAAAGCAGCGCCCTCCACGTCGTCCGAATCCATGCCGATGGTGCTCGACCGCGTGCGGTCGATGGGCGAACTGCACTCCGCCAGCCACACCTTCACCGGGGTTGACCTTGTGAAGTCTCAGCAGGAGCCCACCGGCCTGTTCGCCTTCGCCCCGGGCGTGCGTCCGGCCGCGGCTCTGCTCACCGGCAACCAGGCCAGCCTGGCGTGGACGGCGACCGTGGAGGCCGGAGTTGACTTGAACCGCGCCGAAATTGTGAGCCTTCCCGGCAAGGTGATCGTCCGGTTGCCCGAAGCCAGAATCTACGGCGCGCAGGTGGACCATTCTCGGGTTCACCAGCATCAGCGCGGCCTGTTCTGGCGGGACGACAACATCGCCCTGAAAGGCCTTGACGAGATCAAAGCCAAGGCTCGAAAGGCTGCCGAAGCCAGAGGCATCGCCGATCAGGCCGAGGCCTCTGCCCACAACACCCTGAGAAAAATGCTGGAGCCCGCCCTGGCGCCGGGCATTCAAGTGGAATTTCAGACCATCTAGCAATAGGATTTTGCGTCAAACCTGCCTATAATTGAGCCACGATGACTGTCCGCCGCCTTGCCGTTCTCTGCTGCGCCGCCGGCCTTTCGGCCATGGGCGCGGCTCAGCCGATGGAGGCCATTACTTTTGCCGATGCCCCCAAGAAGGCGTTTGTGCCGATTCGAGAGCTGGCGGCGCACCTGGAGCTACCCGTGGGCTGGCGAGAGGATGACCGCAAGGTGACGCTGAACACCGAGCCGGTTCCGGCCTCGGCTCTTCGCAAAGCCTGGGACGGCAAAACCACGCTGGTGGACATCAAGGCCCTGGGCGGTCATGGCCTCACCGCTGAGCCGTTTGAGGATGGCTCCGGATATTGGATCACCACCGAGCTCGGCCAGTTCGAGGTCGTCATTCCCGAGCAGTGGGTCGAGATCAGCATCGCCGATCAGCGCCTCGTGGCCGGGCAGGGCAGCCGCATCGTGATGGAGACCCCCATTAGCAGCGGCAAGCGGGGCCACTCCACCCCCCGCGGCAGCTTCTGGGCGGGGCCGATTAAGCAGGTCCGCAAGTTCAGCTCGATCTACAACAACGCGCCGATGCCTTATTCAGTGCAGGTGAACGGCAATATTTTCATTCACGGAAGCGGCTCGGTGCCGCGCTACCCGGCGAGCCATGGATGCATCCGCATGCCGCTCACCGGCCGCAATGCCGCCAAGTGGTTCTACAACTGGGTGAGCCTGGGCGCGCCGATCCGGGTGCTGTCGGGCTTCACCAGCGAGATCGAAGCCCTGCGCCAGCAGGCATCGCCCGACGCCTCGAACTAGTCTGCGAGAATCGTCGAGGACCAGGCTCCGGAGATCACCGGGTAGGTGAACTTGACGGCGGCGCTTCCCGGCTGGAGCCGGCCGATGCGTCCGTCGGCAAAGACGGCGAGGATTCCGTTGCGGTGCCTCGGCTCCACATTCTCGCCGCTAGGGTTCCCGTCCTTCATGTTGCGAAACGCCAAGCGGGTGACCAGCCGGGTGTCCTCATTGAAGCCGAAGTTGCCATCCGGGTCGTTGTCCCAGGCAATGAGGAAGCCGTCTTCGGTGATCCGCTCGCCATTCGGGCCAACAAAAGGCACCGGATTGTAGCTGTCCCGGCTCCCATTGTTGTTGGTCTCGGCGATCATCACGGTGTCGGAAGGATTGTTGATAAAGCCCATGGGCTGGGCCTCCAAGCCGGCATAGAAGCCAAATGCAAGCTCCTTGATCTTCTTTTCGGGGTCGAGGCTGGCGATGCGGCAGTGCTCTTCCGGCGTGGCGCTGGGGCATCCGAGACCGGCCCGCTCGCTCATGTTGGGCTCGATTTGACTCGCCCAGGTGATGGGCACGCCATTGACCAGCATCGGCAGGCCGTTTTCATCGGATTGATAGGCCACCGGCATGCGCTCATCGTGAATCTGAACATAGAGCGCCACCGCCTGGGCAAGCTGTTTGATGTTGGTGGTGCAGATTTTCTTGTCTGCGTCCTCTTTCCAAACGGTGTAGAGCGGATAGGCGCAGACCCCCAGCACAGCCAAAACCACGGCGATCACCTTGAAGTCTTTTTTGGTGATATAGCCGCCGCCGCTGACCTTTGCGCCTTCCGGCGCATCAGGATCGTACTTGCCAGCCATCAGCTCGCCTCAGCTTCGGGAGCCGGCGGCTCGGGCAGAGGCGGGTTGAAGAAGTTCTCGTCCATAAAGTCCGCCAGCTTGTCCGTGTCGAGGTCCAAATATGTGGTGCCGCGCTTCACGAGAACCGGAGCCTGGCCAAGCTGGATGGCGCCGCGCTCGATGCGCTGAACAAATCCGGCCAGGCTGGCCAGCTCGCCTGGCGTGAGCGCCTCGCCAAACAGCTCCACAGATTTGTCGGCCAAGGCCGGCAGGGAGGCGGGCTGAGCCACCATTCTGTCCTTAAGGGCCACGAGCAGCTCGCGCTGCCGCCGCTGACGCTCAAAATCGCTGTCGTTGCGATAGCGCGCATAGCCCATGGCCTCGTAGCCGGTCAGCCGCTGCTCGCCCGGCTGGAGGTCGATGTAGAGCCCTCCGGCGCGGTCCACTTTCTGCATCCGCTTCTTGACGTCAATATCGACACCGCCCAGGATGTTGACGGCATCGACAAAGGCCAGATAGTTGAGGTCGACAATGCGGTCAACCTTGATACCGAAGGTGTTCTCGACCACACGTTGCGTGACGCTGGGGCCATGGAGGGCGCTGAAGGCGTTGATCTTGTGGGTGCCGTGTTCGGGGTCGCTGGCCCGGAGGTCGCGGGGCACGGTGAAGCCGGAGATCTGGCCCGTGGAGAAGTCCAACTTGGCCACCAAGATCATGTCGCTGCGCGCCTTCTCCTGCGACGCCGTTTTGCCGCCCGGATCGAGGGCGCGGTCGCAGCCCAAAACCAAAATCGTCAGAGAATCGGTCCGGAAGACCTGCTGCGGCGGGGTGCGCCAGAAGGCTTGGGAGACGATCTCGCCCAAGACCTCGCTTTGGCTCATCCATCCTGCGATCGTGCCAGAGATGACGGCCCCCGCAAGGATGCCTGCATAGGCAAAGGATTTGGCTGTGCTGCTGGCCTTTGATTTTGACTTCAAAACTGGCTTCCCTGCGGCGCAAAAGATACCCTTTGAGCCGCCGCTTCCCCGTCAAACGCTGGGCCAGCAGGCGAAGTTCCAAGTTCGCGGCTCATGGCGGTCCAGGTTTGCGTATCATAAAGCAGACGAGCCAACCCACCCATGCGCCGCACCGCTTTCACCCTCATCGAACTTTTGGTCGTCATCGCCATCATTGCCCTTCTGGCCGCCATCATTTTCCCGGTCTTTTCGCGGGCCAAGGCTTCGGCCAACCGCACCTCCTGCCTCAGCAATCTGCGCCAGATCGGCACGGCCAGCGGCCTCTATTCCGCCGACTACGACGATCTCTTCCCCAACGCGGTGGATGCCAGCGACAAGTATCTGCCCGAGATCTGGGGCCACGAGCCCGAGTTCCAGGCGCAGATTCCCAACATGCCGCTGATGAACGAGATTCTGCAGCCCTACGCCAAGAATCAAGAGATCTTCAAGTCATCGGCGGATTCGGGAACGCAGGTGCTCGACTCCCATCCTTACCTTCGGTTCCCCACGGCCCCATCGATGCACGCGGTGTATGGCCTGAGCTACTTCTTCCGCACCGAGATCGCCTTCCGACGATGGAGCCAAACCGCCATGCAGGACCCGGCCGGAGTCAACTACATGTTCACCGCCGCCGGTCACTGGCACGCCGGCCAAAGCCCGCTCACCGGCGATGAGGCATTTGAGGAGTACTTCAACAAGCGAAAGAACTTCCGCTACAACGTCCTCTTTGGCGACTATCACGCCAAGAACCTGGGAACCGACGACTACGAAAAGGCGTGGGCGACCGACCTCTGAGCCGATTGGAGGAATGCTTCGCCCGGGTGCGTGAGATCCCTTCCGGGCGAGTGGCGGGGTATGGGGCCGTGGGCCGAAGCCTCAGCGGACCGGTGAGCGGACTCGTGGTGGGCCGGTGGCTGGCCCGCGTCGGGCCAGAGGATGAGACCCCTTGGTGGCGAGTCGTCGGGGCAGATGGCGCGCTCTTGGTGGCACGGCGCGACGTTCGGCTGGCCGCAATTCAGCGCGAGAGGCTGGAGCGGGAAGGCGTCCGGTTCCTTGCGGACGGCCGCGTTCCCGCCGAAGCCTTTATCGAGCCCTGACCTGTCCGCCCGAAGACTCGTTCTTGTCGACTTTGGGCGAGCCGCCGAAAAGAACCTTGCCTGCGCTCGAAGCCTTGGCTGTCAGGCTGTCGGAAATCTCCGCCTCGATGCTGCCCGAAGAAGACGCTGCCGCATCCATGGAGACCGTCTTGAAGGCCCCCTTGAACCCGCCGGAGGAGGATGCCTCCACTTTGGAAGTGGCCGCACTGCCGTTCACGATGAGCGTGGCGGAGCTGCTCACATCGGCGATGAGGTTCTCAGCGGCGAGACCCGACCACTCCAACTGACCGCTGCTCCCTGCTTTCGCCATCGCGCTTTGTGCCGTGACATTCTCCAGCATCAACCGTCCGCTTGAAGACGCTTCAGCGGTCAGCTCATCCAGGCTGAGACCGGCTGCCGAAAGCAGCCCGCTGCCGGTGGCTCTCAGCTCGCGAATAGAGTCGAGGTCGGCCAAGGCGATCTCCGCCTTGACGCCGGAGGGCGAGCCCTCCATCCAGCCGCCCTCACGGCCAATTGTCACATTTCCGCCGTCAATCGTCACCTTGACCTTTTCCAGCTGATCTGCCGGACCGGTGAAGGTGATGCCAGGATCGGCGTCTTCGGCGGCCTGCACCAGGACGGCCTCAATCGAGGCGCCCACGCTGAGAGACGTCACGTCACCCAACTCGACATACTGCTCGCCCACGGTCACTTGGCCCTCGTCGGCCTTGGTCTCCACCACGACGGGCGAGCTGCTGCTCTCCTTGGGAGAAGATTCATCCACCGCTCCGCAGCCGCCCAGAGCGAGGGCGGCCAGCCCAAGAATGGCGGCGCTTTCCTTAATCAGCCTCATGGCCTTCTTAACGGACAGCGCCGCCTTGGGGATTCAAACGCAGTTACTGCTGATACTTTTCGTAGTTGGCGTCGAACATCGCCTTCAGCTTTTGCGCCTGTGCGTCGTACTCCTGCGGCTTGCTCCAAGTCTCCTTGGGCATCAGCAGATCGCTGGGCACGCCTGGGCAGGAGACCGGGACAGAAAGGCCGAAGATCGGGTCTTCGCGCATCTCCACCTTGTCGAGCTTTCCGCTCAGCGCCGCGCGAATCATGGCGCGGGTGTACTTGAGGTCCATGCGGTGGCCGACACCGTAGGGGCCTCCGCTCCAGCCGGTGTTCACCAGCCAAACGCGGCTCTTGTGCTTCTTGAGGTGCTTCGCCAGAAGCTCGGCATAGACCTTGGGCTTGTGCACCATAAAGGGCGCGCCAAAGCAGGTGCTAAAGGTGGCCTGCGGCTCCTTGACGCCGGCTTCCGTGCCCGCCACCTTGGCGGTGTAGCCGTTCAGGAAGTGGTACATGGCCTGCTCGGGCGTCAGGCGGCTGATGGGGGGCAGAACGCCATAGGCGTCCGCCGTCAGGAAGATGACGTTCTCGGGGTGGCCGCCCACGCTGGGAAGCACAGCGTTGCGGATGTGGTCGATGGGATAGGCGCATCGGGTGTTTTCCGTGATGCTGCCGTCGAAATAGTCCGGCGTGCGGTCCGGGTTGATGGCAACGTTCTCCAGCACGGCGCCAAAGCGGATGGCGTCAAAGATCTCCGGCTCGCCGTCTCGGGTGAGCTTGAGGCACTTGGCATAGCAACCGCCCTCGAAGTTGAAGACACCGTCGTCGCTCCAGCCGTGCTCGTCGTCGCCGATGAGGCCGCGCTCGGGGTCGGCCGAGAGCGTCGTTTTGCCTGTGCCGGAAAGGACAAAGAAGAGGGCCACATCGCCTTCCTTGCCCACGTTGGCCGAACAGTGCATGGGCATCACGCCCTTGTTGGGCAGGATGAAGTTCATCACCGAGAAGACCGATTTTTTCATCTCACCGGCATATTTGGTGCCCATGATGATGACCTCCCTGCGCTCAAAGCTGAGGGCGATGATGGCGTCGCGCTGCTCGCCGTTCTCTTCGCGGTCGTAGGTTTCGCTGGGAAGGTCCACGACCACCCAATCCGGCTCAAAATCGAGAAGCTCGTCGCGATTCGGGCGAATCAGAAGCTGCTTGATGAACAGGGCGTGGTAGGCGCTCTGAACGATGACGCGCACCTTGATACGGTGCTTGGGGTCGGCGCCGGCAAAGGCGTCGATGATGAAGACTTCGCTGCGGTCGATGACATCTTGAGCGCGGTCGTGCAGGGCGTCAAACTCGGCGGGGTCCATCGGGGTGTTGCCGTCCCACCAAATCTGCTCGGTGGTTCCGGGCTCATCCACGATCCGCTTGTCTTTGGGCGTGCGTCCGGTGTACTTTCCGGTGTAGGCCACCACGGCGCCGTTGCTTGCAAAGAGGCGGCTTCCCTTTTGGATGCACAGCTCGGCCAGCTCGGCGGTGGGCAGATTGCGGTGGATGTTAGGGGCAAGGTTGGCGTGCAGATGGCGTCGTTGCGGCATGATTTCCTTTTGGCCCGGAGGCGGTGAGCCTGGCGAGGCTCAACCTCAGATTGGCCCCAGGATACCGCTGGCGATGATCCTGTTCTGGCAGAATCAGGCCTGAAATGCCGGATTCCTCACGCGCCCTTCTCTCTCCCGAAGCTCTGGCCGCAGGCCTTGAGCCGCTGCCGGGCTGGTCTGCCGGAGGCGGAGCCATTCACGCTGAGTTCAGCTTTGAGAGCTATTCCTCGGGTGTGCTCTTTGCCTGTGCTCTGGCCCACGCCGCCGACCGCATGGACCATCACCCCGACCTCTTCATTGGCTGGCGCAAGGTGAAAGTTGGCCTTTCCACCCACGATGCAGGAGGAGTGACGCAGCTCGATTTGGACCTCGCCGCCCAGGCCTCGGCCCTGGCTGGCTAAACTTGCGGCATGGGCTCCCGGTTTGGCCAGGCCTTTGCGGTGCAGACATTCGGCGAAAGCCACGGGCCGGCGGTGGGGGTGGTCATCGACGGCTGCCCGCCGCTTTTGCCAGTCACGGCGGAGCTGATCCAGGCCGCTTTGGACCGCCGCCGCCCGGGCCAATCGCGCATCACCACCCA
>JBGSIR010000060.1:0-3429 GCA_041742415.1 Fimbriimonadaceae bacterium
TCGCGGAAGAACGCGGGGTCGTCGGTCGGCGGGATGATGGTGTAGTCGAAGAGGCCGATGTTGGCGACGAAGAGGCGGCGGCCGTCCTCGCTGAGGGCGAGGGCATAGGGCTGGCGGCCCGCGTCGGCGGAGTGAATCACCTTCAGGGTGGCGGCGTCCAGGGTGAGAATGCGCTGATGGGCGACATCGGCCACATAGAGCGTCTTGCCATCCTTGCTCAGCAGCATATCCACGGCATAGCTGGCGGAGAGCGTGGGCGAGTTCAGGTTCACCACGGCGTCGGCCTTCCACGTTGAGGTGTTGATGCGGACGATGCGGCCGCTGTCGCCCATGCTCAAAAAGAGGCGGCTGCCGTCGGGGCTGAAGACCGCTGCCGGAGCAGGGTTTCCGATGCCCTTGAATTCATCTTCGCGGCCTGCCGGGGTGAGCTCGGCGGCGCGGAGGTCCATCGACTCCGGCTTTGCGGCGCGGAAGTCGGGGTAGATGCGCAGGCCGCCGTCCGAGATGACCGCCAGCGTCTTGTCATTGGGGGAAAGGTAGGTGTTCCAGACATCCTCGCCGCCATAGAGCCGCTTGCCGACCGGAGTGAGCAGGCGGCCGTTGGGCAGAACCGACTCTTTGCCGGGAATGATTTCGGCATAGCGGGAGCCGGAGGGGGATTGGAAATAGACCTGCTGGCCCCAAGCCGAGGCGCCGGCCAGGACAGCCGCGAGCGCTGCGTATCGCATCAGCCGCATCATTCCCGCATCCCGCGGGCCTTAACCTTGCCTTAATCAGACTTTTTTTGGTGGCTTTGATGGGCTCATTGAGCGGGCAGCTGACCCAAGAGGCCGCTTACGACAGCCGAGCGGACTCGGCTGACCTTGAGGCTCCGGGCATAGCCGAAGGCCGCGATGGCCCGCATCGCCGCCTTTTCGGCATCTGGAGCGGCGGCTCCAGTCGAGATCATGGCTCCATATGCTCCCCGACCTACAGCAGCAGCGTCTGTCCGATTTTGGGTGTCGCGAGGGAAGATAATCGCGGGCCACGCCGAGTAAGCGCGTGCCGGACGACCGCTGGCGCAGCCAGCCATCCAGGCATCAGCAAGGCCCTTCCCCCCTGGTCCAGAGCCCTGAATCAGACGATGCATGTGCTGAACTGTCGGCCGGCCATCGGCGTACGCCTTTTGAAAAACCTCCCTCCACGGCGGGCCGTCGGGCTCTGTGTCAGTCGAAAAGAAGTTGGCGTCGACCCAGGCGTCGATGACTTCCTCGACTTTGTCGAGAAAGGCTTCAATTTTCTCTACAAGTCCCCGGGTGTCTCCCGAAGAGTCTGTCGGGGCCCCGCTCGACGGATGAAATGCCGTGAAGCTCAGGCCTGCGACATTTGCCAGGCTGATGGGCTTGGGCTGCGCAAGGGTCTCTTCAGATTCAGAATGAGCGGGGCAGGCAGAGGCGCAGACGGCGCAGAGAATGATGAGTGCAGTCTTCATGGAGTGGTCTCTCAGATCATACGACTGACTTCTGTACTGGATACTATAATGGAATCGCTTTTGATGCATTGCATCTTCATGCCGCTTGGCGGGCCCTGACGATGAGCAAGTATCATAGCCGCCATGATTCTGCCCGCCCCTTTGCCGCCCTTCGTCGCCGCCTTCGATGCGAACCGGCCGCGCTGGACCGGCGCTGCGGCGCTGAACCTGAACCTCATTGAAAGTGTCTCCGACTCGGAGTCGCTGACCTTCAGCGCGCGCGGCGAGCTGCCCAGCGAGCGAGACCGGCTGGCCATCAATGCCCTCTATGCCTTCAGCCGGCAATCCAGCCCGGGCGTCCGGCAGATCACCGAGGACCGCTACCGCCTGAACGCGCAGTACGACCAGAAGATTCAGGACCTCTACTTTTGGTACGTCAGCTCGCGCCTGGACCGCGACAAGATCGTCCAGCTCAACCTCCGAACGATTTTGGCGGGCGGATTGGGCTACCGGGTGTTTCGCCGCGACGACACCCGCTGGCTGCTCAGCGGCGGAGTGAGCTACCGCAAAGAGGACTACCAGGTGGGCGCCGACGGCGAGGAGTATGGCCTCCGCTTTGGCTCGGAGTTTCGGCGCAAGCTCAACACGTGGATCACGGTGAGCCACGACCTGGAATTCATCCCGGCCTTCAAGGATTTTGACGACTATGTGCTCAGCTCCGACCTCCGCATCCTCACCCTTCTGAACTCGCGGATGACGGCTGAGATGCGGTTCATCTTCGACTACGACTCGACGCCGGGATCCAACCAGCGTCGAGACACCAACAAGTACTTCGTGGGGCTGGGCTACTCCTTCTGAGGCTCCGGCGCCAGGTGAAGGCTGATTGAGCTGAGCCGGGCAGGGGCTCGGGTGGAGAGGATGCGGATGCGCACCGCCTCCACCTCCTGCGCGGGGAAGCGGAGGATGCGCTTGTATCCCACGTTCTCTGCCTGGCCCGCCGGAGCCCATTCGCCGCGCAGGCGCAGCTCCACACTGAACCGCTCGATGCGCTCGCCGGTGGTGTCAAAGGGCTCCATCAGGGCCAGCCGGTTATAGACCGCCGGGTTGGCCAGGCTGATTTCCAGCTCTGTGCCCTCCCAAATCTGGGTGGACCCGTCGGGCCGGATGGGCAGCAATGGCAGGGAGTATTCCGGCGAATAGGCGGCGCGGATCATCTCGCCCAGCTTGCGGGTTTCGGCGATGTCGCGGGCGGGGAAGAGGCCTTCGCGGTTGGGCGGAAAGTTGAGCAGGAGCACGGAATTGCCGCCCACCGACCGCTCATAGATGTCGAAAAGCTGGCTCGCGGGATTCACATGCTGCTGCTCGTCGCGCCAAAACCAGCCTTCGCGGATGGAGGTGTCGGTCTCGGCGGGGTAGTAGTGCAGCGTCTCGCCCCGGGCCAGGCCCGCGCGTAGCTTGGCGATGGAGCCGAGGTCCTGATCCATCATGTCGGGCCAGGTGTGCTTTTCGATGGGGGAGGGAATCGGCACGACGCTCCACTCGGCGGCGCGGGTGTCTCCGGCCTCGTTGCCGCACCAGCGCACGTCTGGCCCTCGGCCAAAGATCACCGCCTGGGGCGCCAGCTCGCGGACCAGTTCGTACCAGGCCGAGTAGGCGTACTGCTGATTGCCTTTGTCCTTGGGCTTGGCGCCGTCGAGCCAAACCTCGTGGATGGGGCCGTACTCGGTGAGCAGCTCAAAGAGCTGGTTCAAAAAGTACTCGTTGTAGTCGTCCAGGGCATAGCGGAAAGTGCGCTTGTCGGCAAAGGGCCGGCCCTCGGGGCGGGGGATGACCCTCTCGCGCACCGGGCTGAGGTTGCCGTAGTATCCGCCCGGAGATTCGATCTGATAGAGGTCGGCGGGCGAGAGGTAGACGCCGAGCTTGAGCCCGTGCCGCGCCGCCGCATTCGCCAGCTCGCGCATCACATCGCCCCGCCCGCC
>JBGSIR010000061.1:0-5806 GCA_041742415.1 Fimbriimonadaceae bacterium
CCGCAATTGGCCCGGCCATCGAGATGCTTGCCCAGCCCGGCTGGGAAGCCCCGCCCGCCCAGCCTGCTCGGCTGGTGGTGCAGGGCAGCTATCCGGGCGACTTCACACTCAACTACAATCCCTGCTTTTTTGCCCAGATGATCCTGCTGTTTCCTCGCCACATGTATCCCGCTGAATTGGAGCAAGCTTGGGAAGAGGCTGCGGCAGGCCGGTTCAATCTGCAGCCTTTGGCGGAAAGCGTGATAGACTTCTCCTCTGCTCCCCAAGCCTATGCCGACCTGAAAGCCGGCCGGATCGGGGGAGCCGCTTTGGATTGGTCCCGAGCATGACTCCGCTGATCTGCGCCCTCGCCATGAGCATTCCCCAGCCCGATGGATTCACCGGCCGCGCCGCCTTCGACCGGGTGGTCAGCCGCCTGGCGCCTTTGCGCGATCGACCCATTGGCGAGCTGATTCAGGCCGCCGCGATGGAGCTGGAAGGCGTGCCCTATGTGGCGCAGACCCTGGACCAAACTCCCGAGCGCGAGTCCTGCACCGTCACCCTCGATGGCCTGGACTGCGTGACCTTCTTCGAGTCGGCGCTGGGCCTGGCGCGGATGGTGAAAGCCGGAGGCGCCACCCCCGAAGAGCTGATGGCCCACGTCACGCACACCCGCTACCGGGGCGGGGTTCTTGATGGCTATGCCAGCCGGCTGCACTACACCAGCGACTGGATCGACGACAACGAGGCGAAGGGCGTGGTGAAGGACATGACCTCTTCTCTCCCCGGCGCCGTCCGCCAAGACCGGGTCATCAACTTTATGACCCAGAACCCCGGCAGCTACGCCCCCATCAAAGCGAACCCTGGTTTGATCCCGGTGCTCCAGCGCCACGAAGCCGCCCTCAGCAGCCGGCCGTTTTGGTTCGTGCCCAAAGCCGCCGCTGCTGAAGCGCAAAACAGCCTCCAGGCGGGCGACATCATCGGAACCGTCATTGACGGGGCCATTGACATCAGCCACACCGGCCTCATTGTGGAGCGCGGCGGCAAGCTGATCTTCATGCACACCAGCCTCACCCAAAAGAAGGTCATTGTCGACCGCCCGCTGGCCGACTACCTGGCCTCGGTGAAAAAAACCACCGGTTTTGTCGCCGCACGTCCTCAAGAGTCAGCGCAGAGCAGATAAAGTAGCGGCGAAATGGCCGCCACGGAAAGCCACCTCGACCACAGCAAAGCCGACGACCGACTGGGCCTGCCGGGGCAGATGCGGCGCCCTGTGAACGTGACCATGATCGGCGCGGGGAGCTTCTTTACGAACTCGATTCTGCGCGACGTGGTGCTGATTCCGGGCCACCAGGGCGGCGAGCTGAGGCTGATTGACATCGACGCCGAGCGCCTGGAGCTCTCGCGGGCGCTTATGCAGAAGACCGTCGAAGCCCTGGGCGAAGCCGACCGGTGGACGATCCGCGGCAGCACCGACCGCCTGGAGCTCCTCCCCGGAACCGACTACATCATCAATTCCATCGAGGTGAGCGGGGTCGAGTGTGTGCGGCACGACAATGACATCCCGCTGAAGTACGGCGTCAGTCAGAACATCGGCGACACCATCGGGCCGGGCGGGCTGATGAAGGCGCTGCGGACGGTGCCTGTCTACATCCAGATCTTGAAGGACGCCGAGCGGCTCTGCCCCCAGGCCGTGGTTCTGAACTACACAAACCCCATGTCCATTATGTGCCTGGCGGCGGGCCGCACCTCGGTGATGCCGACCGTCGGCCTTTGCCACAGCGTTCAGGGCACCAGTCAGATGCTGGCGGGCTATGCCGGAGTCGAGTACGGCCAGGTTCAATGGAAGTGCGCCGGAGTCAACCACCTGGCGTGGTTCACCGAATTCAACGGCCCGGACGGCAGCCTCTATCCGACCTTGATGGCCCAAGCCGCCAACCGCGAAAGCGAGTTTGCCAAGGCCGAGCCGGTTCGCAGCGACATGATGCTCCACTTCGGCGCGTTCATCACCGAGTCATCCGGCCACCTCAGCGAGTATCTGCCCTACTACCGCAAGCGCAAAGACCTTCTGGACAAATACACGGACACCGGCTATCGCGGCGAGGAGAGCTTTTACGCCAACAACTGGCCGAATTGGCGAGAGGGCAACGACGAGAGCCGCCGCCAAATCATGCGCGGCGAGAAGGAGCCGGACCTCAAGCGCTCGTTCGAATACGGCGCCTGGATCATCGAGGCGATGGAAAAGCATTCGCCGACTTACATCCACGGCAACGTGATGAACGAAGGCTGCATCGCCAACCTGCCCGCCGACGGCGTGGTGGAGGTGGCCTGCCTGGTGAATCACAACGGAGTTCAGCCGATCAAGTTTGGACGGCTTCCCTCTCAGATGGCCGGGCTCTGCGACTGGCAGATGAGAATGTACGACCTCGCCGCCGATGCCTGCATCCACCGCTCAAAGGAAATGGCGATCCACGCTCTGATGCTGGACCCGCTGACGGCGGCGGTGTGCTGCCCGGCCGAGATCAAGGCGATGGCCGAAGAGCTGTTCGAGGCGGAAGCCGAGTTTCTGCCCGGCTTCCAATAAGCCTTAGCCCAGTCGAAGGCTCTCGCGAAGGCGGCGGTGAAAATCGCCGCCTTCGTCATCGGAGATGGCCTTCGTCTGAATCGCCCAGCTCTTGCCGCCCTGGGTGAAGAGGATGATCTGCGTGCTCACTCCGCCCGGAGCTGCGGAGGCAAAGAGCATGGCCTGCGCCTTGATCTTGGAATCGCCCAAGTCGAAGGACGTAATGACCGGCAGGCCAACCTGAGCCTGTGACGCCACCATCGAGGCCTCCCAAGCTTCGTTGTTGATGCGGAAGCCCGGCTTAAGGCTGGTGTGGGTGATGGTGATGTTCATGTCCCCGCGTCGGCCCGACCACTGATTCACGGCCGCGAAGGGAGACTTCTCGTCGAGCGTCGGTCCAGCTCCAGGAACAAGGGCAAAGGGGAGGTCCAGCATGAGGTTGGCCTCCTCCAGCTTGAGGGGAATCCATGCTTCCGGCTCGGGGGTGGGCTGCACAACGCCGTTGATGACGGGCGGCAGGCCAAACTCGTTGACGGCCCCGGCGCGCTCCGGCCGAACCGTGATCTGCACGCTGTTGAAGATCGCTTCAGCGGCGGCGGCATCCAGCCCGCCCTGAAGAGCCTCCACTCTCACCTGCCACGACTCGGATCCGCTCCGCGCTCGCGCAATCATGAATTTGAGTCCGCCATCGGGGTCCTGCACACGCATGAGGGCGGCGGTGTGTCCGTCCAGTGAAGTCTCTTCGACGTCCACGTTGCGGATGAGCCCCAGGTCGAGCCGAGCAAAGCGGTCCAGCATCACATCGGGTGCAAATTGGGGCGAGCGCCAGCGCTCATAGGTCACCGTCACCCGCAGGCCGTCTCCGGTGGCCTCCCACGCTTTGCGCTCGGCGCTTTGGGGCAGGTCGGCTTGGGCGCCCGCCTGCACGAGCCGAGCGGGGCCAGGCATCGCCAGGGAGATGCGAGCCTCGGCCAAGTCGGCGGTGGAGAGGACGGTGATGGATGCAATGAGCGGCAGCATGGCGCAGGAATTCCTTCCGTTAGTCCAGACGGAGCTTGCGCCACAATAGGCGCATGATGTTTGGCGCAATTGCCGCCGGGGCCGCGATTGGCCTGCTTGGAATTCAGCCTGTTGCCCACACGGGCGGAGTGCTTGCATCGGCCTGGCGCCCGGATGGCCGAGTCTTCGCCACCTCCGGCTGGGACAACACCATCCGAGTGTGGATGGCCGATGGCTCGCTTCGGCGAACTCACACCGGCCACTCCAGCCATGTCACCGACATCGCCTACAGCGCCGACGGCAAGACCCTTGCCAGCGTGGATGGAGACGGAAACATCATGATTTGGCCCGCCGAAGGAGGCCCCCTTCGCGCGCGCATCAGCGGCGGCACGTCGTACCTCTCGGGCGTGGCCTTCGGCCCAGACGGCGCCCTTTATGCCAGCGGCTATGACAACCGCATCAAGGCCTGGAGCCTTTCAACCAAAAGGATTGTCCAGCGGTTTACGCTTCCGTCCGACGGCTACGACGCCGCTGTGAGCCGCGACGGCCGCTGGGTGGCCTCCACCGGGCCGGGTGGCATCACGCTCAGCACATCCGCCGGAGAACGCAAGGTGCTTTGGGGCCTGACTGATGGCGACTGGGGCGCGAGCATCGACTTCAATCCCAAAACCAACCAGCTTCTCTCCTGCATCGGCCACAAGCGAGTGGAGCTGCTGGAGCGGGAGGAGGCGCTGGCCTATCCCCTCCCGGTGGGCGAGCGGCCCCTGGAGGCCATTTGGGCACCGGACGGCGACCTGATTGCCACCGCTCTCTATTCCGGCGAAGTCACTCTGTTCCGAAACTCGATGGGCGAAAAGACCACCCTTGCGGCGCACCGCTCTCCGGCCGGAGCTCTCTCCTTCAGCCCGAATGGCGAGTTTTTGATTTCGGGAGATGACGCTGGCTTCGTCGCCCTTTGGAACGTGTCCGAGGGACGGCTGATCAAGATTCTCTCTCCCTAGGTATCTTCCGGCCTTCAATGCATTGGCCACAAAGAACCCATGGCTGCGGCGAGCTGCGCGCCGACCATGCGGGAACCGAAGTCGTTTTGAACGCTTGGGTCCACCGCATTCGCGACCTGGGCGGCCTGTTCTTTGTGGACCTGCGCGACCGCACCGGCATTGTCCAGGCGCTCTTTGACCCCGCCGTGGTAAAGGGTCTGGAGAGCCTAAAGAACGAAGCCTGCGTAGCCGTCTCGGGCAAAGTCTCGATGCGCGACGACAAGGCGCAGAACAAGGACATGGCCACCGGCCAGATCGAAGTCTTGGCGGCTTCGCTTCAGGTGCTCGGCCCTTCGGCTCCTCTTCCCTTCCCCGTGAGCGACGAGGCGCAGATGAAGAAGGTGAACGAGGAGCTGCGCGTGAAGCACCGCTACCTGGACCTCCGCCGACCCTCGATGCTGCGCCGGCTGCAGATTCGCGCCGCCGCCACCAGCAAGATTCGCCGCTGGCTGGATGGCCGCGGCTTTCTGGAGATCGAGACCCCCATCTTCACCCGCTCAACCCCCGAAGGCGCCCGCGACTACCTGGTGCCCTACCGCCTTGAGCCGGGCAAGTTTTACGCCCTGCCGCAAAGCCCCCAGCAGTACAAGCAGCTCCTGATGGCGGCGGGCGTGGAGCGGTACTACCAAATCGCCAAGTGCTTCCGCGACGAAAGCCAGCGCGCCGACCGTCAGCCTGAATTCACCCAGCTCGACCTCGAAATGTCCTTTGTCACCCAGGAGGACATCCTTCAGCTGATGGAGGGCCTCGTGCGTGGCGTGGTGAACGAGCTGATTGAAGAGTTCGGCATTGAGCGCGAGCCCATCGAGCCCTTCGCGCGCCTCACCTACGACGATGCTCTAAGGCTCTATGGCTCCGACAAGCCCGACATGCGGTTCGGCCTGCCCATTTTTGACTTCACCGAGGCCGTTGCGCTCAGCAGCTTTGGCGTGTTCCAGTCTGCGGTCGAAGCGGGCGGCGTGGTGCGAGGCGTGCGCTTCCCCGGCGGCGGAGGCCTGTCTCGAAAAGAGATTGGCGAACTTGAGGAATCGGCCAAGAGCGGCGGAGCCCGAGGCCTTGCCACAATCGCTCTTGAAAGCGAGCATCAGCATTCCGAAAACGCGGTGAACCTGGGGCGGCATTGGCTGCGCTCCTCCATCGCCAAGTTCCTCACGGCTGAGGAGGCCGAGGCCATCGTGGCCGCCGCCGAGGCGGAGCCGGGCGACCTGATCTGCATCGCCGCCGC
>JBGSIR010000062.1:0-2940 GCA_041742415.1 Fimbriimonadaceae bacterium
GGCCGAGGCTCCGGCCCGGCTCTACGGAATCCAAAACAAGGGCCGCCTGGCCGAGGGAATGGACGCCGACCTGACCCTGGTGGACCCGGCTGCGGCCTGGACCATCGAAGCCGACTGGCTGGCATCCAAGTGCGGCTGGAGCCCCTTTGAGGGCCGCCAGGTGACGGGCCGGGTGGAGCATGTGATGCTGGGCGGCGAGTGGGCGGTGCGGGACCGCGCTCTGAACGGAGGACCCAAGGGGCGGATGCTGGAGTTCTTGAGCCCATACGACGCCTAGCGGCCCGGTATCATCCGGTCTTCACATGGCGCATCACGAGGCCTTCTGCGACGATCGCCCGAAGGAAGAGTGCGGCGTTGTTGGCCTCTTCGACCCCGACGGCCACGGCGCGCGCAAGGCCTTCTTTGCCATGTTTGCGCTTCAGCATCGCGGCCAAGAGTCGGCCGGCATGGCGGTCTCCGATGGCGAGACCATCCGGATGCACAAAGACATCGGGCTTGTGGGCTCGGTCTTCGACGAAAATGTCCTGAAGCGCATGCCCGGCTCGCTGGCCGTGGGCCACACCCGGTACAGCACGACCGGCGTGAACGAAGTCCGCAACGCCCAGCCCATCCAGTGCGGCGACAACGAAGGCGAAATCTGTGTGGCGCATAATGGCAACCTGGTGAACACCGCTTCGCTTCGGGCCGAGCTCGAGGCGGAAGGCGAGACCTTTCAGACCACCAGCGACACCGAGCTGATCGCCAACATCATCAGCCGCAACATCGCGCGAGGCCCCGAGCTGGCGGCCCGGGCGGTGATGGAGCGGGTGCACGGCGCCTATTCGGTCATCGTCCTCACCCCCAAGGCCCTCATCTGCTTCCGCGACCCCTGCGGCATTCGCCCGCTCGCCATTGGCCGCCTGGGCACGGGATATATGGCCGCCAGCGAAAGCTGCGCCTTCGAGCCGATCGGCGGCACGATGGAGCGGGAGCTGAACCCCGGCGAGTGCGCGATTATCGACGCCATGGGCATGCGCATCGTGCAGATCGACCGCGACGCCAAAGACAAGCTTTGCCTGTTTGAAATGATCTATTTCGCGCGGCCCGATTCGGTCATTCGAAGCCGCAGCGTTTATCAGTCGCGCTACGAAATGGGCCGGCTTCTGCGCGAGGAAGAGCCCGAAAAGATGGAGGCCGACGCCGTCATCCCGGTGCCCGATTCCGGCATTCCCGCGGCTCTGGGCTACAGCCAGGCCAGCGGCATCCCGTTTGTCGAGGGCATGATGAAGAGCCGGTACATCCACCGCACCTTCATTCAGCCCGACCAATCGCTGCGCGAGCTCGGCGTGCGCATGAAGCTCTCGCCGCTGCGCGAAAACATCAAGGGCAAGCGGCTCGTTGTGGTGGACGATTCCATCGTTCGCGCCACCACGACGGGGCAGATCATTCGCCTGCTGCGCGAGGCGGGCGCCCGCGAAGTCCACATCCGCATCACCGCCCCGCCTATCGTCAAGCCCTGCTTTTACGGCGTGGATATGTCCACCGAAGCCGAGCTGGCGGCGGCCAATATGACCATCGACGAGATCTGCACTCATGTTGGGGCCGATACGCTGCGCTATCTTTCGATCCCCTCGGCGGCCAAAGCGGCCGGTCGGCCCGAATCGGCGTTCTGCCTCGCCTGCTTTAATGGCGAATATCCCGTGCCGATCCCGGCAGGAACCGGCAAGCTGGCGCTGGAGACCGACCACGTGGGCGAAATCGGGGCTTATGCCCGAGCCTAGTGCTGTGATTGTGCGCCGCATGGCGCCCGAGGATTTTGAGGAAGTTGTCGCCTTTCAGCGGCTGTGCTTCCCGCCGCCGTTTCCCGAAGAGCTGCTGTGGACTCGTGAGCACCTTGCAGGGCATGTCGAGATGTTTCCCGAGGGCCAGTTCACCGCCATCGTGGAGGGCCAAATCGTGGGATCGGCCAGCTCTCTCCGCGTGACTCGGGCTCGGTGGAGCGAGCACACCGACTGGGACGACCTCACCGGAGGCCTCAGCCTGGAGCGGCATGAGCCGGAGGGCGCGATTCTCTATGGCGCCGACATCTCGGTGCACCCCTCAGCCCGCCGGCAGGGCGTGGGTGGAGCTCTGTATCAGGCTCGTTTTGAACTCGTGCGTGAGCTGGGCCTGGAGGCCTTTGCCACTGTCTGCCGCATGCCCGACTGTCGCGAATGGATGGAGGCCCACTCCGGCACGCCGCTGGATTACGCCCGCGCCGTGGAGTGCGGCGAGGCCAGGGACCGCACCCTCACTCCTTTCCTGAAGATGGGCATGCAGCTGATGGGCGTGGACGAAGATGTGATGGACGATCCAGAGTCTCTGGACGCGGGCGCCCGGCTGGAGTGGCGGCCTTGAGGATCGCCGCCGCAAGCTGGCGCATCGGCAGCATCGGCGCCGAGCGCGACTTTCTGGAGCACCTGCAGCAGCGCATAGAGACGGCCGCCGGTCTGGGAGCCGACCTCATCGTGCTGCCCGAGCAGATTGACCTGGAGCTGCTGAGCCTCACAGAACCCATGGCCGCCCGCAGCGAGCCGGAATTCTTGGCCAGCTTTGGCCCGGCCTTAGAGGAGGCCACGCTGCGCGCCGCACGGGAAACCGGAACGATTGTCGTCGCGGGCTCTGCCTTCACCCGGCTGGAGAGCGGCGTCATTGTCAACCGCAGCCGAGTCGTGGGGCCGCAGGGCATCATGCTTACTCAGGACAAGCAGTGCCTCACTCAATATGAGCGGGTGGAGTGGGGAATCCACGCGGGCGACGGCCTGGGCGTGCTGCACGATCCGCCGCTCGGCGTGCTGATCTGCTATGACAGCGAGTTCCCCGAGGCCGGCCGCATGTTGTGTGAGGCGGGCGCCCTCATCCTGGCGGTGCCGGCCTACACCGAATCGCTCCATGGCTTCCACCGGGTGCGCGAAAGCGTGC
>JBGSIR010000063.1:0-6170 GCA_041742415.1 Fimbriimonadaceae bacterium
CACCACGCGGCCATCGGCCATCACGCTCCAGCCAGCGCCAATCGGCACGCGGATGACCGGGGTGACCGGAGAGCCGTCGGGGTGGCAGAGTCGGCCTTCGATCACCGCAAGCTGGCTGGCGGCGCGGTATGCCACGCGGCCTTCGCGCATAAACCGAAGCAGCGAGCCGGTTTCGGCCCGCACTTCCACCGGCTGGCCCTGCGCCCCAAGGGCCAGAGCCAGCATCAGAGATCCAGCGAAGAGGCTCACGCTGAGCCCTTGACCTCCGGTTCGGGAATCACAAAGGTGATGCGGTGGGTGACGGCGGGAATCTCGTTGTCATATTCAAAGCTGACTTCCAGCACATAGCTGCCCGGCTTCAGCCCCGGCGGCACCATGGCGGTGACCTTGCGGGTGGACCCCGCAATCACTCCCGTCGAGCCCGGCATGGGAATCTCGGACCGCTGCACGAGGCGAACGCCGTCTTCCAGAATGGCCGCCTGACCAATCGGTCGGCGGGCCACGTTGCCGCTGTTGGTGAGCGCATAAGAGACCGCCAGAAGCCGTCCCTGATCCTTGATCTCCTGTTCAGGCGTCAGCTCAAACTTCGGGGCGGCGCCGGTGCGGGTGGATGCGCTCACCAGCAGGCTCTCCGGCATAAAGGGCTTGCCCGCCACGCTGGCCGAGATCGAGAGCCAGGCGTCGCCGGCGGCCTCCGGGCCGAGCTTGACAGAGAACCTCACAACGGCCGACTGTCCGGCTTTGATGGCCACTTTCTCAGGCAGGCCGATGATTTCGGCATGGGCCGCCGCAAGGCCAGGCTCGGCGGCGAGGAGCCCGTCGGGCCCCTGCACAACTCCGCCAGGCGTCAGATCGGCTTCCAAGTCTTCGCCCGAATCGTTCATCAGCCTCACGGCAAAGGTGCGCTGGCCGCCCGCCGGGATTGCGGCGCTGACGCCGGCTGGAGCGAAGCTCAGCGGGCTGGTTGAGGCGGCTTCGGCCGAATTGGCCTCCAGGAGCTTGCCCTGGCGAATGCGGAATGTGGTGGCCACGCGGGGCATCACCTTTGTGCCGATGACGGGCCGGAAGGAGAGTTCATAGCGGCCATCCGGCAGCGGCGGCGCGGCAAAGCCCAGCTCGCGCTTGCTGTCGGGCAGCAGGTTGCGGTCCTCAATTTCGAAGGAGGCGATGACGCGGTTTTGGCCGATGTCCTTCAGCTCGCCCGAAGCGCCGATCGGCACAAAGGAGCTGGACTCGTTGATGAGCGGCAGGCGCACAATGCCGCTGGCGCCGATGTCGGGGGCCAGGTCGAGCCGAGGCGGCAGAACCTGCACCTGAGGTCGGTCCTGCGTGCGCACGATAAAGATAAGCGGAATCTCGTAAACGATCCGAGTTCCCAGGCGGCCCTCGGTCAGCTCCGGCTCAAAGCGGAGCATGGCCCAATAGCAGCCGTTGGCCGTGCGCGGAACACGGTAGGGAATCTTGAGTTCGGCCCTGCCTCCGGCGTCAAGATTCACTGTGCCCGTGCTCTCTTCAAACCATGCGGCGGCGTCCTGGCTGTGGCCAGTCACCACCACCGATCGGTAGGTCCACTCTTCGGGCAAAAATGCCTCAACCCGCCAATTGGCACGGCCTGCGGCGTCGCCGGGGTTGGCGATGCTGAATTCCAGTTCGCTTCCCGCGCCTGCCTGTGCCGATGTGCGGTGCATCAGGGGCGAAATCAGCACGCCCGAGCCCGAGGGCTCCTGCGCGGCCGAGAGGGCCGCCGAGGCGAGAATTCCGAAGATGAGGACGAATTTTTTCATGCCGCGCAAAGGGTCAAAGCGGCGGCCTCTTCATCAGGCCGCCGCGGTTGGGTCGGATTCGCTTTAGTTGCGAATGACGGTGATGGTGCCGACGTTCTCGTAGGTTCCCGGGCCGACGCCGGCATCGAGGGCGATGCGGCGGGTGGCTTCGATCTTGAGCTTGCCGTCAGAATCGAGCGCGGCGAACGAGGGGCCAGCGGGCTGGAAGGTGGTGTTCAGGTCGGCGGCGGGCAGCATGCCCGAGTCGAACAGAAGAGCCGAGGTGGCGTCGTTCATCAGCTGGATGCGCGCGGCCAGGCTGATGCTCTGGCTGCCCGTGCTGGTGCCGGCGGTCTTGGTGAGGTCGCCAAAGTTCGAAAAGTCAAAGACCAGCGTCTCGTTGTGATACATGAAAAGCGACTCGGTGCGCTCGTCCTGGCCGACTCCCCATCCGTCGACCGTCCAGTCGGCGCCGAGGTTGCCCAGGATGTAGAGGTACGCGTTCACGTTCACGGTGGTGCGGAACGACAGATTGACGTTGCCCGCGGTGGAGTAGTCCTGATCGACAGCGTCCCCCGCCGTGTAGGTGAAGCTTCGTCCGGTGGACTGAGCGAAGGCAGCGCAGGCGCCGAGCGCCAAAGCAGCGGCAGCGAGGCCGCGGATCATGTTTGTGGATTTCATTTCCCTTTCCCAGAGTTCCCCTCTCCAGGGGAGTCTCACAACCAAAGGTTCGGAGAACAGGAGAGGCGGGTCAAGTCACCTTTTTCGGGCTCCCCCGTTTGTGGTCCCCGATGCCTGGTCCCCTATTGCCGGGACAAGCCGGCTTTAGAGGCGGATGACGCGCACCAGGCCCACGTTCTGATAGCTGCCGCCAATGTTCTGCCGCCTCAGGCGAACCCGGCGCTGGAGCACAAACCGCAGCAGTCCGCCGCTGGAATGCGGGGTAATTACTGGTCCATTCGGGCGGAAATAGACGTTCATCCAGGCGGCGGGCCGCATGCCGGTTTCGATCAACTTGTGTCCAGATTGGGCATACATCTGCACTCGCAGGTCTAGCTGAACCGGAAGCGCCATCGGGTTCTTGGTGTGCTGGAGGTCGCCAAAGTTTTCGAAGTCGAAGATCAGGGGCTCGTTGTGCCAAATCTTCAGCTCCTCTTCGCGCAGGTCATTCCAAGGGCGCCCATCCCACACCGGAATCGTCCAAGTGGCGCCGGTGTTTCCCTTGATATAGAGGTAGGGCTGAACAGCGGCCCGGGTGGGCACAGCCAGCGCCGTGAGCCCCGGACCGGCAGAGATTCCCGCTGAGGAGGCTTGGTAATCGAACTCCCGGCCGGAGTGAGCCTGGGCCGCCGCTAGGCCAGCAAGAAGACTGACGGCAGCTCCGCCAGCCAGAAATCTTGTGGGCCAGCTCATATGCGGGATTCTTGGCTGCCCCATTCCCCCGCAGCAGGGCTGTCACCCTAAACAGGGACGCCCTCAACCGCTGTGAATATTCTTCGGTTGCGAAACGCTTCACTCAGAATTTACTTCAGAAAACTGACTCCGGAATAAAAGATTTTTTGCCTAAGACGACGGCGTCTCCTGTCCGAATCACCCTTCGTGACTGAAGGTTTTGCGGGCATGTTTCAGTGGGATGGACCTCCTCGGGAGCGTCAAGTCATTCAGGGGGCAGCCGAAGGCAAGACCGATCGGCAGATTGCGCGGGATCTGGGCATCAGCCCAGAAACGGTGGCCACCTACTGGCGCCGCATCCGCCTCCGCCACGGTGGTTCGTCCCGCACCGAGATCGTCGCCGCGCTCTGCATGAGCTCGTCTGCCGGCGCAGGCAGTCAAGCCAAAGCGATGGAGACAATCATGCTTCGCGGGGTCCTCGACCACCTTGAGCCGATCTTTGTTGAAAATGAAGGGCGGGAAGTCTTGGTCGCCAACAAGCCTTTGCTCGAATGGCTGGGGCTGGATCCAGGCGTCACTTGGGTCGGCCAGCGCAGCGACGAAATAGTCGAGCGGCTGGGCGATGCCTGCGGCCATGCCGTGCGGTCATTTTTGGACTCCTGGCCGAGGCCGGTCGGCACGCAAAATGAGTTCCTGCTTCCCGAGGGATCGCGCCGAGCATGGCTGTTCCGAGATCTCATCGTTTGGCCCAACGGCGACGTTTGCCAGCTCATTCGGCTTTCTCGGCCCCTTGCGCCATCGTCCGCCATCGTCAGCATGCCCTCACTGCGGGATGGCAGTGAAGGCATGCTGATGGACGAAGCTCCCGCGGCGGCTTAGAGCTCCGCGGGCTCCAGCACCTGGCCGGCCAGCTCGGCCAGCGCAGAGCGGATGCCGTCGCCATAGGCCTTCGAGACCAGGTCGTAGTGGCCCAGAGCGCGGTCGATGATGTCCTGCGGCACTCCCTGCATGCTCTCGGCCGTGTTCATATAGAGCCGGGCGCGCTGGGCGTCGTTCATCAGGTCATGCAGCGCGCGGGGCTGGCTGTAGTCGTCGTTGCCTTCGCGGTGATTCCAGCGGTCGGCGTCGCCCGAGATCTTCAGCGGCGGCTCGGCCACCGAAGGAGTCTCCACGGCTCCGCCCATCGAGTTGGGCTCGTAATAGGCGTCCACGCTGCCGGTCTTCTGACCGATGAAGTTCATGCTGCCGTCCTTGTGATAGTGGTGCACAGGGCACTTGGGGGTGTTCACGGGGAGCGCCTCGTAGTGGGTTCCCAGGCGGTAGCGGTGGGCGTCGGCATAGGCAAAGATGCGCGCCTGCAGCATCTTGTCCGGTGAATGGCCGATGCCCGGCACGACGTTCGACGGCGAATAGGCGACCTGCTCAATCTCGGCAAAGTAGTTTTCGGCGTTGCGGTTCAGCTCCATCACGCCCACCGGGATCAGCGGATTTTCGGCGTGCGGCCACACCTTGGTGAGGTCGAACGGGTTGTAAGAGGTCTTCTCGGCATCCAGCTCCGGCATGATCTGCACGAAGACATTCCACTTGGGGAACTCGCCGTTTTCGATGGCGCCAAACAGCCGCTCCTGATATCCCTCGCGGGTCTTGCCGACAACGGCCTCGGCCTCGCGGTTGGTGTAGAAGTCGTGGCCCTGCTGGGTCTTGAAGTGGAACTTCACCCAGAACCGCTCGCCAGCCTCGTTCCAGAAGCTGAAGGTGTGGCTGCCGTAGCCGTTCATGTGCATCGGCGACTGGGGCAGGCCTCGGTCGCTCATCAAGATGGTCACCTGGTGAAGCGATTCAGGCGAAAGGCTCCAGAAATCCCACATCGCCTTGGGGCTTCGCAGGTTGGTCTTGGGGTGCCGCTTCTGGGTGTGGATGAAGTCGGGGAACTTGTAGGGGTCGCGGACAAAGAAGACGGGGGTGTTGTTGCCCACCATGTCCCAGTTGCCCTCTTCGGTGTAGAACTTCACCGAGAAGCCGCGCACGTCGCGCTCGTGGTCGGCGGCGCCCGCCTCGCCCGCCACGGTGGAGAACCGGGCGATGATGTCGGTCTTCGAGCCCGGGGTGAACACCTTGGCGCGGGTGTACTGGGTGATGTCATGGGTGACGGTAAAGGTTCCGTAGGCGCCCCAGCCCTTGGCGTGCACCACGCGCTCGGGGATGCGCTCGCGGTTCTGGTGGGCGAGCTTCTCGACGAGCTGCCAATCCTGCAGAAGAAGCGGGCCGCGCGGGCCGGCGGTCAGGGAGTTTTGGTTGTCGGAAATCGGGGCTCCGCCCGTGGTCGTCAGCTTGGGTTCGCTCATGGCCGTCAGTTTGAAGGAGTCCCGGGGAAGTCCCCGGGATTCTTCATCCCCATACTACGGCCTTCCTGCCGCCAAATTCCCTCAGAACTGGTCCAGCGAGCGCAGATAGTGCATCAGCCCCTTGCCCAAGTTCTGGTCAAAGGTGGGAATGCTGGAGCCAAGGGCGCTTTCGAGGTCGCTGCCGGTGGCGTCAGGCTTGCGGGAGAGGAGCTTGCTGGCCATGCCGGAAGCCCAAGGCGCCGAGAACGAGGTGCCCCAGCCCAGCGCCCAGCGGTTGCCGGGGAAAGGCAGAAGGACAGCTTCGCCGGGCGCGGCGGCCAGGGTCAGCTCGGGGTTGGCGTTGCTAAAGGCGCTGCGCTGGCCGCGAATCGTGACTGAAGCGATGCCCGCCACCTTGCCATAAGAGGCAGGGTAGCTCGGGATGTCGATGCGGCCCTCGTTGCCGGTGCTGGCCACCAGGATCATGCCCCGGTCGCTCACTTCCTCGGCGGTTCGCTCCAGCTCTGGCGACGCCACCAGCGTGTTCAGGCTGAGGTTCACAACTCGGGCGCCACGGCGCTCGGCTTCATGAATGGCCGAAATCACGTGGAAAAGCCGGCCCTGGCCGTTTTGGCTGAAGGCGCGGATGGGCAGGATGCGCGCGCTGGGCGCGGCCAGGCGAATGACGCCG
>JBGSIR010000064.1:0-10441 GCA_041742415.1 Fimbriimonadaceae bacterium
CAACCGTCCGGTGGAAATCGCCGAATCGGCCCAAACCTGCGCGCTGGGCTCGGCCATCTTTGGCGCGGTCGTGGGGGGCGCCCACGCCGATGCGCTCGCCGCTCAGCGGGCCATGACTCAGCCCAGCTCCCGCTGCTTTGAGCCTTCCGCCGATGCGGCAAGGGTCTATCAAGAGCTCTATGGCCTCTACCGCGAGCTTCACGACAGCTTTGGCTTCGGCGGTCATGCGGCCGCGATGAAGCAGCTTCTGCAGATTCAGGAGTCGGCGCGTGGCTGATCTGGCGGCGCTGCGGCAGGAGGTGGCCGAGGCTAACTGGGCGCTGCCTGCGCAGGGCTTGGTGACGATGCACTCGGGCAACGCCAGTGGATATTCGCCTGAGGACGATGTTCTCTTTATCAAGCCCAGCGGCATGGATTACGACAAGATCACGCCGGAAAACTTGGCGGAAGTGCGCGTTTCAACGGGCGAAGTGCTGACTCCTGGAGTTCGTCCCAGCGTGGACCTCCCGCACCATCTCTTCCTGTACCGGCGCGTTCCGGGCCTGGGCGGAATCATTCACACGCACAGCAACTACGCTACTGCCTTTGCCGCCGTCCATCGGCCCATTCCGCTGGCCCTCACGTCGATCGCAGACGAGTTTGGGGACGAGATTCCCTGTGCGCCCTATCTGGACAACGAGGGCGAACATATCGGAGAAGGCATCCTGCGTCATAGCAATCGGGCTCCTGCGATCCTTCTTGGCAGCCATGGGGTCTTTGCGTGGGGGCCAACTCCCCGGGCGGCGCTCAAGGCCGCCGTGATGACCGAAGACGCGGCCAAAACGATCTGGCTTGCCCTGCAGATCGGACAGCCCTACACGATCCCCGCCGAAGAGGCGGAAAAGTGGCATGACCGGTACCAAAACCGGTACGGCCAAAAATAGAAGCAGCCGCTCAAAAGAACGGCTTCTTTGTGGAGGACGCGGCGGCATGGACTCCGCCGCGATACGCGGAGAGTTACCCGCGATTCACGATCGTGTTGTCAAACTTCATGAGCGGCGTCGTCTTGAAAGAGAGCCGTTCATCATCGGTCTGCATATACACAACCAGAGACGTTTCAAACCGATTCAGCATCAACTGCTTCGACGTGGGGACCTTGTAGACGGCTTCATAAATGCCCTCTGAGTTGACCGGGATGGCCACATCATTGGCGATGCCAACGAGGTCAAACGTCAAAATCGAGTTAGCCGGAGCAGCCACCATAATCTTGATTTCATCACCTGCGGCAAGCCAGTTTTCACTTCGAGATTTCACGACGATTGTTCCAAGGCCGGACTCAAGCGCGGCCCACGGGGTGAGGGTCAAAGTACCGTTCATTGTTGAGATGTTGCTGGCGGTGACTTCGCCGAGAAGAGTCGTAGGCATGTAGGATTGACCCTTGATGAGCTTAAGTCTTCGATCAATTCGAATGGGCCATTCGTTGACGGTGCCCGACTTAGTATCGGAGTCCAGGCGAAGGACGCTTTCGCCCTTGGTGATCAGAATTCCGTGGCTTTGGGGGCTGTAGCGGACATTGGCGCCCAGGGCTTCAAAGGTGCGTCGAACCGGAACCCAGCTCATGCCCTCCATGGTCAAGGTCGAACCACCCGAGAACCGTCGAATCTCGTTGTCCAAAAATGGCGAAGCGTTGGCGCCAATGACGGCCATGGCGGCGGCGGCTGCAATCGTATGCATCATCAAAGTCAATCTACGGCACAAGCCCTAATTAGCGGGAATGAATCGGACATTTGCTTATAGGAAGGCCATTATAGACAGATGTTCAGTCAAGATCGGCTCTATCACTCACTTCCTCCGAAGAGGTGGGCCGGTCTGTTTGATATTCTCCCCATCCCTGTTTGGATCGCGCATGACGCTGAATGCCGGGAAGTGACCGGAAATCCGACTGCCGAAATGCTTTTGTCTTCCGGCTCGGAATCCCAATTGGAAAAACGGCAAGGATCGCCTGCCGTGGCGGAATATCTTCCGTTCTTGGGAGGGAAGCCCGCCAAGCCGAAAAGTCTTCCGATGCATATTGCGGCACGCACCGGCAAGGCGGTCCATAACGCGGAATTGGAGTATCGATTTAGGAACGGACGAGCGATTCAATTGATTGGTTCTGCTATTCCTGTCTTTTGTTCTGAAGGAGAACTCTCGGGGGTTATCAGCGCTTTTGTCGATGTGAGTGATCTGCGAACAAGCAATCGCCGTGCTTCGGCGGCCGAGCATCGAGCCGAGCAGGTGATTGCCGGCATCAGCGGGATGCTTTATGAGTGGGATCCGCAAATGAAAACTACTCCAGCGCACATTGGGTCGAGCTATCTGTTGGGCGAAGAGCTTCCGCCGGCTTCTTTTGCAAATTGGTGGAGCGACCATATTCATCCAGAGGATCGCGAATTTGTGGAGAATCATCGGGAAACTGTTCGTTCCACGATTGATCGGGATGCGATGGTTGAGTATCGAGTCCGACACGCGGACGGGGCTTGGCGCTGGGTTGCCGAAAGGAGCGCGCCTGTTGGCTCGAACGGCCTGCAAATTGGCGTAGTCTTCGATATCACTTCTCGAAAAAAGCTGGAGCTCGAACTGGCTGCTATGAAAGCCAACCTAGACCAATTGGTGGAGGAGAGAACGTCGGAGCTTCTGACGGCACACAATCGACTTGCACAGGCCGAGCATTTGGCGTCCTTAGGCGCAGTCGCGGCTGGCATTACGCACGAAATCAATAATCCCCTGGCGATTATTCAGCTTGAGGCTGAGCTCATGTCTACTGCTGAAAACCTGACGACTGATCAAAGAGTCTCACTGGCAGAGGTCATCGAATGCTGCCGCAGAATTTCGCAGATCACGGCAGGTGTGTTGGCCGTCGGAAGATCTGAGGCGCCGGTGCAGGAGCGGCATGATCTTTGCGCAACCTTTCATAAGGCAGTGGGCTTCGCCCGCGCGGCCCTTTTTCAGCACCATGCAGAGATTGTCCTTGAAGTAGAATTGAACGAAGCTTGGGCTGTTCACAGCCCAGTCTCCATCGAGCAGGTCATCGTAAATCTCTTGAAAAACGCTTGGGAGGCAGGGGCGACGCAAATTCGCGCTTCGCTGGTTTGTGAAGATGGCAAGGCTTGCATCTCCATTCAGGACAATGGCCCGGGGATCGCTCCCGAAAAGATTGATCGAGTTTTCGACCCGTTCTTCTCGACAAAGCGGGCGGAAGGCGGCACAGGTCTTGGCCTTGCCATCAGCCGGCGAATGCTTGAAGAGCACGGCGGCTCACTGTCTGTTCACTCGCCGCCCGAAGGGGGAGCGCTTTTTGAAATGTGGCTGCCGGTGTGCGAATGAAAATCCTGGTGCTGGATGACGAGCCCGCGCTTCGCTCTGCTCTAGGCCGCGCTTTTCGTGCGCTTGGGCACGAGGCTCTTTTGGCTGCAGACCGGTCTGAAGCCCTGGCCATGGCGCCGCAAGCTCAGGCTGCTCTTCTCGACTATATGGCCGGCGCCGAAGATGGGCTCGCGATAGCCCATGAGCTGCAAGCCGAATGGCCGCAGCTCAAAATTGCGATGATGACGGGAATGGCCATCGATTCTGCCGAGTCGGGGCCAGCCGGCGGGCATTGGAAATGGATGCGAAAGCCGCTTTCCATGCAGGCCTTAAAGGCCTGGACGATCCTGCTCTGACTGGCCCGAAGGCCTGCCTAGATGCTGACTTTCCTTGACCGGTAGACAAGCGAAATCAGGAAGAGGACCAGAAAGACCGCGAAGAAGATCTGGGCGAGCCAGTTTGCCGTTCCCGCGATGCCGGTGAATCCGAAGAGAGCGGCGACGAGGGCGAGGACGAAGAAGGTGATTGCGAGTCTTAGCATGGTAGTTGTTTTCCTGCGTTAATGCAGTTATCGTTATACTGCGCTTCCCCAAAGAGCGGCATAAACTATCATGGTCAAGTCATAAGTATGGCCGAAGATTACGTCGCGAGACGATATCCGATGTGCGGCTCGGTCAAGACGAGCTCGGTGGGCCACTTTTCTCGGAGCTTCTTGCGAAGGTATCCGATATAGACGCGGAGGTTCTGCGCGTCCTCGGCATATTCTGGCCCCCACACCTGAGTCAGCAGGTGGTCCTGAGTCACGACCCGGCCCGAATGCTTGGCAAGCTCCAGAAGGAGCCGGAATTCAAGAGGCGTAAAGTGAATCTCTTCGCCGTTCACTTCAACTCGATGCTTGGCCGAATCGATCATGATCGGCCCAGAGATCACCACGGGGCTGGGTGATCCGGTCTCTTGGGAACGGCGCCTTCTCAAAATGGCCTCAAGCCGCGCCAGCAGCTCCTCTGCTCCAAAAGGCTTGGTCACATAATCGTCCGCGCCAGCGCGAAGACATTCCACTTTCACGTCTTCCTGGCCGTCGCCGCTAAGAACGACAATCGGAACCTCGCTCCACGTTCTTAGCTCATTAATGATTTCCAAACCATCTGTGTCTGGAAGGCCTAGGTCAAGGATGACGGCATCGGGCGGCCTTCGGGCGGCGGCCATGAGCCCCGACTTGCCGCAGGCCGCCTCTTCGGCGGTCATATTGGAGCTTTCAAGGATGCGGCTGAGAAGGCGTCGTGTGCCAGGCTCATCCTCAATAATCAGTATTCGGATGCTCATGCCTTACTCCATGATGTCATAGAAATGAAAAAGCCTGCGGCAAAAGCTGTCCGGCTCGCTGATTTGAGAAAGTATTTGTTGTTTTGCAGAAGACTGCAGAGTGCCCGCTGCCCTGTCCATGGGCTCGGTTGTTGAGCGGCCCATGAAAAGCGCCTGTTCGCGCGTGATGCGCAGGAGTCAGCGAAGGCTAGGCTCCAGCCTTTTGTTTTGCGGCGACCAGCTTCTTTTCGGCCTGAAGGAGCTCACTGTCTTCTTGATGTCCGCTGACCCAGCGCCACACGAGAGCGGCTCCAACTCCGGCAGCCGCAACGCTGCCGCCAATGATGGCCATGAGGCGCTTGCTCACATCTTCTCCTTAAGGGCAGCAGCCCACTCGTCGACCTGCTTCATGGCATCTTCCTGCGCCATGCCGTACTTCTTTTGGACAACGCCTTCAAGCTTTTCGCGCTCTCCCGCAATTTGCGCCAATTCGTCGTCGGTGATGTCGCCCCACATTTTGCGCGCCTCGCCCTTGAGCTCAGTCCACCGGCCTTCAATCATATTCCAGTTCATTTTTCCTGTCCATTGCGATTGCTCGCTTTGACAAATATGGAGCCTTGAATTGCGCCTTGCTTGAGTTCTTATGCCGATCAAATGGCTTCCGGTGCTGTGCTGCTGGGGTCCCTGCACCTTGGCAAGCTGCGGACCCGGTTAGGTTAGCGACCGTCGGCCAGAAAGGGGTCAAACAGTCCGACGATCGTGCGCTCGGCGAGGCCAAAGCTCAGGGTCATCCCGGCCCCGCCCAGGGCGCCGATGCCCCAAACGCCGTCGTCGAAAGCTTGGACTGCGTACGGCTCATTGCGCCCTCGGGCATAGACGCCCTCCCATCGTTCCACCAGCTCCAGGCGGCCAGCGGGGAAGAACTCCGCGAGGGCCTCCAGCATCAGCTCCTCCACCCGGCTGGCGCGCAGCGCGGCATCGGGAAGCACGTGGTGCGAGTCGCCGATGGTGAACGTGAAGTCGGCGTGCTGGCTGACTAGAATGTGAATGCCGTGCTCGATGTGCTCGGGCCGCTCGCGGGCCATTCGCTCGCGGACTCCGGCCAAGGAAGGGCAGTCTTGAAAGGCGCCGTAGTGGAGGAGCGTGAGGCCCGCGCAAAGGTGGGGCCCGAGCTCGCTGACGCCTGCAATGCGGCCCCGCATCATCTGCAGCCGGATGCCGTCGGCCTCAGAGTTCAGGGCCTGGCTGCGGGGCTCGGTGGCCCAGGCGCCAGGGCAGACCAGAATCGCTCGCCCCAGCACTTCTTCGCCTGAGTCTAAAGCCACTCGGCCCGGCTCAATCTCTGCCGCCTGAGCCTCAAATCGCACCTCGACCCCGGGCCGGGCGTCAAGGCTTTCCGCCAGTTTGGCGGCCGTGACTCGCGGGTCCACGCACAGCTCGTGGGGAGACCACAGCGCGCCCAGGAGCCCCTCGGGCTTCACCAAGGGGTGGCGGCGCAGCGCCTCATTGGCAGAAATCAGTTCAAGGGCTTGGTCTCCCGCTGCATCCACGTATTCGCGCAGCACGGCCAGCTCATCTTCGGCATAGGCCAGGTGCAGCGACCCGCATTCGTTCAGCCACAGGCCGTGCTCCTCGGCCGCCTCGCGCCAAAGCTCTCGGCTCCGCATGGCCATCTCGCGCATTGCGCCGAGCGGCTGGCCCACCGGCCAGACCATTCCAAAGTTCCGCACCGAAGCCCCCCGCGCGGCCGGATGCTGCTCCAAAACGCACACCGACCAGCCCTGCCGAGCAAGGAAGTGGGCATGCGTCAGGCCGATAATGCCTCCGCCAACGATCACCGCATCGTGCCGGACCATGCCCGGAATTCTACTAAGAAAAGGTAAACCCTGGCGGATGATTCGGCTGGCGGTTTTCGACATGGCAGGCACCACTTTGCGCGACGACGCCAGCGGAGTGGCCCGCGTTTTGGCCGAGGCGGTGGAGGCCGGCGGCTTTCCGGCGCCTTTCGAGAGGGTGAACCAAGTGATGGGCATCAAAAAGATCGACGCCGTGCGCTGGATCGCCACCGGCGCCACCGAGCCGCAGGTCGAGGCCATGCACGAAGACTTCCGCGCCCGCATGATCGAGCACTACAAAACCGCGCCAGCCATCGAGCCCTACGAGGGCATCGAAGAGCTTTTTGACGCTCTGCAGGCGGCGGGAGTGAAGATTGGCCTGGACACCGGCTTCGACGCCGCCACAGTGGAAGTCATCCTTGACCGCATGGGCTGGCAGAACCGTGTGGACGCTTGGAGCTCCAGCGACCAAGTGCCCGAAGGCCGCCCCGCCCCGCACATGATCCATCGGATCATGGAAGCCTGCGGCATCGAAAGCGCCGATGAGGTGGCCAAGGTCGGAGACACTCCCAGCGACATGCAGGAGGGCACAAACACGGGATGTGGATGGGTGATTGGCGTCTGCTACGGCACCCACACCCGCGCCCAGCTCCAGGCCGAGCCGCACACGCATTTGGTGGATACGGTGGCCGAGCTGCGCGAGCTGCTTTTGCGCGGCTAAGGATCAGCGCGAAAAAGAAAGCTGAGTGTCCAGCCGGGTGGATTCGCCCGGGGCAAGCGTCTTGAGCGGGCCGGCCAGCTCAAGCTCCACATAGCCGATGTCGGCGGGCGAGGTGTAGATCTGCTGGGCGAGGCCGCCGTCGGGGTAGTCGGCCCAGGCATAGAAGCGCGACCACAGCCGAATCTCCGCCCCGTGCGCCTTCGCCATCACCCAGCCCTCGGGCGAGGCGCTGCCGTATTTCATGCCCTTGTCGGTGCTGCGTATCAGCAGTTGACCGTCCACGGCGCGGGTCAGCCCCGAATCGTCCGCGTCGCCATAGACCGCGTAGCCCCGGGGCCGCTGCGCCGAGGGGGCCAAGGGAAGCCAGACCTCGGATGGGCGGTCGATTTGGGTGATCTGCCACGGGCTCATGCGCCGGGGCGCGGGGCCGCCGTTTGTCAGCTCCGTCTGGCACTCCAGGATGGGCAGGCCGGGGTGCATCTGGATGCGCCTTTCAAAGAGGGCGCCGGTCTTGGCGCCTGGCCGCAGAGTTCGCATCAAAACGCCGCGTGGGATGCGCTCAAGCGCCCACTCTCCGGGGTCGTATTCGGCCTCCGGCGGCCAGCTCCAATCGGCCTGCGGCGCGGGCCACACCTTGTCGCCCCCGTAGTTTTGCCAGCCGCTCATCTCCAGGTTAGATTCCCATAGCAGGTTGGGCCCGCCGGGCCAGCCAAAGCGGGTGATGCGGCCGAGCGCGGGGTTCACCAATGCTTCGGCCGAGCCATTCGAAATCCGCCACGCTCCTCCCGGCAGCGGCTCAACAAGAACCGCAGGAGCCAGGAGGAGCAGGGCCGCGATCATGCGGTGTGCCGGTGGGTGCTCCAGCCGAGATAGTTCTCGAAGGCCTCGGCCACCGCGCCGGAGACCGTGCTGATGCTGGCCGCCACGTGGTGCTCAAAGCCCTCACGGCAGATGTATTGGAGCAGGCCCTGCATCTTGGGAATCTCCACCACGCCGTAGCCGCCGAAGGTCTGCAGCAGGTCGTTGGTCAGCCGCCCTTCGCCCACATAGGCGCGGATGCGGCCGTTGGCGTCGTCGGTGCTCACGCGGCAGAAGCTGAAGGCGCCGTCGCGCATCCGGCCGTCCATCGATCCATAGGTGTTCTGCTGCCCCACCGAACCGGCGATGATCTGCTGGTAGTCCATCTTCACCTCCTTGAAGACCGACTTGGGCAGGTTGGAGCAGTGGAAGACGACGGCCTTGTTGGGGTCTTCGCCGTAGTTGTTGTTCCAGTCCAGCAGGGCGCTGGGGATGCCGCTGGCAAGCTGCAAGGCGTGCATGCTCAGGGTGCCCGCCACATCGGTTTCGCAGGCGCTGGACATCAGCCCCTCGCTCATCATGCTCATGATGGTGCAGGGCACGATGCCATAGAATTCCTCCAGGGCGGTCCAGCATTGGATGGCGGTGGCGTCGAGGGCGTTGTCGGTCACCCAGCCGTCGATGGCGGCGCCGAGGCGGGCCATTTTGTCAACCGCGTGGTCGGGAATCGCGCTGGTGTCCAGATAGGCGCGGATGCGCTCCTCTTTCTCCTTGACCGCCGCCGCGCCCGCCTCATAGCCGTTGGCCCAGCCGAGCACTTCGCTCAGGTCGAGGGTCTCCACGGTGATGCCGGCGCCCTCCAGCAGCTTTTCGCTGTAGCGCACGGTGTTGAAGGCGCCGGGCCGGGCTCCGATGGCGCCGATGCGGCACCGCTTCATGCCCTTGGCCACGCGGCAGATGGCGCCAAACCGGGCGAGGTCGCCCCGGAAGCTGGCGCTGTCGGGCTTCACGGTGTGCAGGTCCGTCAGGCTGTACTTGATGCCGTACTGCTTGAGGTTGTTGCAGACACTCATCTTTCCGCAGAAGCTGTCGCGCCGGTCGGCGATGGTCATGCGCTTGCTTTCGTCGGCAAAAGCGTGCACCAGCACGGGCACGTCCAGTCCGCTGAACCGGATGGCGTTGGCCACGGCGCGCTCGTCGCCAAAGTTGGGCAGGGTCACCAGGATGCCGTCGATGGTCTCGGCGTGCTGTTTGAACAGCTCGCCGCACATCCGGGCTTCGGCCAGGCTTTCGATGCTTCCATAGGGGCTCTGCTCGGGGCTCAGCACCACGGCCTCAAAGCCCTCCTCCTCCAGCACCCGCAGAATCTCCGACCGCCCCGCCTCGCACAGGTGAGTGGGGAAGAACCCACGGTTGCCAATAATCACGCCCAGCTTCATTCGCCGCATAGGGCCGATTATGAGCCTAGTCCGGCGGCCGTTCGACAGTTGGCTCCGCCTTTCTGCGCCCAAGCTCTCGCCGCACATAGAGCCATCCGCCCGCCAGCAGGAGCAGCGCCACCACGCCAACGGCCAGCACCCGAATCCAGGCCTCCAGTTCGGAGAGGTCGACCAGCAGCACCTTTACGGACACGCAGCCAAAGAGCGCCAGCCCCACGCCGCGCAGCGCCCGCTGAGAAAAGGCGAAGCCTGCCGCCAGCGCCGCGAGGGCCAGAGATGACCATGCCGCCGAAAAAGAGGCCGCCTCCGGTATCGCAAACGCCCGCCTCATCCCCTCGGCCACGAGCATCGACCAGCCCGGCCAAATCACCGCCACCGGAGCGGCCCAGCACCAGCCTTTGCTGCCCCAGCCTCGCACCAGCCCCGCCATGGCCGCCAGTCCCAAAACCACCATCGAGCCGCCCTGGGCCAGGGTCGCGGTCTCCTCATTCATGCGCTGGCCGATGAAGACAATCGATGCAATCATCGTGAGCACGGCTCCCATGAGAGCGGCATGGCGCCATCGACGCCAATAGGCCAGCCCCAAAAGCGCCACCGAGACCGCCGCGAGGCTCCAGTAGCCGACGGATTCAACGCTCAAGGCCGGCCCAAACGACTCTCGCAGCAGAGCACCAAAGAGCCATCCTGCCAGTGGCGCACAGCCCAAGGCGGCCTTTTCGCCATCTTTGAACGTTCTGCCCATGGCCGATGCCGCAGCCAAGGTCGCCCCGATTCCGGCGGCAATCCAAGGGGCCCCCAGCGAGCCGCCGACTTGCAGGGCAAGCGGCAGAAAGAGGAGGACCGCCAGGCCCGCCGACCACAGTGAGGCGATGAGGCGGAGGCTCTTGGGGGCCGCTTTGACAAAAGCGGGCACGGCAAATGCCAGGCAGTAGGCGAGCAGCAGAGCCACTCGCGGCTCCAGCGGAAGCGCATAGGGAGCCGCCGCCAAAGCCGCGCCTCCGGCCAGCGCTGCGCCGGCCAGC